>NZ_JBVAPG010000305.1:0-4719 GCF_055413685.1 Bradyrhizobium sp. LeoA1Lang
CCTATCCTTATCGCCATCCTTACAACTATCTTTTGACATGGTGACCTCGTGACGAAACAATCCACGAGATCTTCCTAGCCGACCAGATCAGCCCTCAGTGCGTGGTCGCCGGATGACGCTCACGGATAAAAGCCGCTCTCGGGGCCAGGGCTGAAGCGCAATGCGACCACCAAATCAGGCCAGTTCGCCGCGCTACTGCCAACGGCAAAGAACAGAGCTGTCCCTTCCGCTGATCGGATCCCAAGATCCTCACTTAGAACTGCCTGATGCACGTATTCCGAATACATCGACGGCAAACCACCGACGCTCGCCTTCACAGCGTACTGATCGCAGCAAAAAACTAGCTCTGTCATGCCCTCGCTCATCAGCCTACACAAATCACCATCATAATTTTCCGCCGAGAAAAATCGACAGCCCGGGCGGATCAGCCGAAGGCGTAATCTGCCGCTCACTCTCCGTACATCGGCGGGCTATGCTTCGCTAACCCGCCCTACCCACTGAGGCTCGGTCCCAGGGAACCCCTCTGCGTCGGAGGCGTTGAAGCGACGGGCGGGCGGAAGCCGTATCACGACCTCATCGTCGCTTCGGCAAGACAGGAGAGCGCGATGAAACGAATGCTCATCCTTGCGGTCCCTCTGTGGCTTGGCGTGTCTGCCGCCGCTCACGCGCAGGTGAGTTCGTCGGTGGGCACGCAGCCGACCCCTCAGGTCAGTGCTCAAACCGGCGCGCAGGTCAACTCCCCGACCAACGCGGTGAGCACGGTGACCGGCGCGATCGTGCCATCCGGCCAGGGAGTGACCGGGGCAACGGGAGGAAGCTTCAGTAGCGTTGCGCCCGTGGCGGTGCCCTGTTCGGCCGGCGTATCGCTGAGCGCCAATCTGACGGCGTTCGGCTGCGCGTCCGATCCGCTCGGCGCCCCAACCTACCAGATTCCAGCGGAGGCAGGCGCTACCGCGGTGACAACGGGACCTGTGGGCGGCATTGGCGCCAACACGCAAACCGTCACGCCCAACGCCACGTCGGGCGCGGGTAGCGCTGGCGGCGGCGCCTCATCGAGCTCGCGCTGTCTCGGCGCAATACCGTCAACGGCCGGCAACGCCGGCTCAGCCGATCTCTTCGGCGGCATCGGCGGGTGTTAGGACCGTGGGGCGGATTAGCCGAAGGCATAATCCGCCGCTCACTCTTCGCACGTCGGCAGGTTACGCTTCGCTAACCCGCCTTACGCTCGCGTTGCCGCTGACGGCCGCAAAAGGCAAGTCGGTGTCATCCCGGTCCTGAACCGCTACAAGTAAATCGGGTGCAGTCCTGGTAGACACCCCGACACTCGAACGATGGTAGCTGTTTCAGATGACGGCAGTCGCGATATCGCGCACGACAGCTATTCACGCATTGCTGCTTGGCGGTCCGAGCGGCTGCCAATGTAGCAGTGGCGAGATCGGACTCGCGCGCATTGAGTCTGCCAATACTCAAGGACAGAGGCACTGCCAGGAGTGCGCAGACGACGGCAAACGACGGCTTGGTGCATTTCATGGCTCAGCTCTCGTTTGGGGCGGGCGGGTCGTTGCGTGGCTGTTCCGCTTGCCGGACGCGGTAGAGATGAAGCGAGCGTCAACGTCGGACAGCCGGATCTCGTCCGATAAGCCGTTCGCGTTGAGCCCGCCGCGCGGGGCTTCTTTATGTCAACTCGACCTCAGTGCGGCGGCGGCCAGCGGCCTGGCTGCGTGTAGAAAAAGGCAAAGCGCGGGTTGATCCCGCAATACGAGAACGTGCCGGATGCGCTCGCCGCGCATTGTTCGTAGGTCCAGAAGTGGCAAAGGCCCGGAAGGCCCCAGTCCTTTCCCTGCAGGCAGTAAGGATAGTCCTGCGCAGTGGCTGGCGAGATTGCTCCCGCCGCTGCTGGAACGGCAATGGACAGGGCGAATATGAGACGTCGCATGAGATGCCTCCTGAAGATGGGTGCCTGGTTCCACGGAGGAAGTCGCTCTTGCGATATCGCCGAAAAGCGGCGCGATCGATTTCGAACTCATCGAGCACAGGCCCGAAGGTGCGCACCAGGGACGGAAAGTCGTCGCGATCCGTCCGAGAAACCGGGCGCCCGGCCAGCATGAGCCCACTCGAAGCGGCGCGCTATGCGGATTCGGCATCTGCGCGGCTCAACGGTCGGCTTGCGAAGCCGTCAGATCGTAGTTCATCGGCGGGTTACGCGGAGCCTGTCATCGGGCCGCGCGAAGCGCGGACCCGGAAAAACGCTCTACGAAGCACCGCTGCATCCCTATACCGCGGCGCTGATGGCCGTCATTCCTGTCATGGCCCCCGGCGAGCGCCACGACCTCTGGTTTCAATATCGCATCCGACCAAAGCCCAATTGTAACGGCGATAGGCTGTCGCCCCGACTTGACTAGCGGAAGCGGCCGGCCGAGGTCGCCTTAAATTCTCCCTCATGCCCGCCTTGTCTTGATCGACACGGCGACGAGAACTATCCTCCCAACAATCTCGGACTGCCGCACTCATTCCGTTGCTGCAAGACTGAATGGAGAGCGCATCGGTGGCTGACACGGACGACCCGAAGCCGGACGAACCGCAGGGCATGCCGCGCGCCGATGGCGAGCTGGCCCGGGCCTATGAACGGATCAAGAGTGCCGGCGAAGACCTTACGCGGCTCGACCGATTGGTCTCCGGATTGGAGCGCGGCGGCGATAGCCAACCGATCCGGCAGGAAGGTGCCGGCACAGAGCGATCCGACACTGCCACCGTGAACGAGGCACCAACGTCGGAGAACCCGGCTCGCGACCCGGCGCCGCGACGGGGTCGCCCCGTGCTGCGAGCCCTCGCGGGCCTTCTGTTGGCGATAGGCATCGCTGGTGCCGCGCTCGCCGCGCGATATGGCGATGAGGCCAAGGCGATCATGGCGCGATGGACGCCGCACGTCTCGGCACTGCCTCCAGAGGCGGCCGAGCGTCGCGATCCGGCGAAATCGCTGGTTGTCCAGGTAGCAGACGCGGCTGAACAGCCTTCCGCGCCGGCGCCCGCGAGCCCCAAGGAAGCGCCGGCGCCTTCGAACCCCAAGGAAACGAAAGACGCTCCGCCAGCCGGCGCCACCACATCCGCCGCCCCGGCATCCGTCGATGTGGCGCAATCGCTCAAGACCATCGCGCAGGGCCTTGTGAGCATTAACAATAAGCTCGAGCAATTAAAGAGCAGTCACGAACAAACGCTTCGCGAGCATGCCGACTCTATTCAACAGCTCAAGACGGCTCAGGAGCAGAATGCCCGAGACAGCGCGCGCATCGCCGAGCAGATACAGGCGCTGCAAGGGCAGCTCGCCACCCTGTCCGCGAAACCCTCCGCGCCGACCGTGAAGAAAGAGAACAATGTGGCCGCGCGCCCGCACGGGCCCGCCGCAATCGAACCTCGGCGGCCCAGACGGCCGCCAGCGCCTTGGATGCCCCCGCCGTATACGGTCGACCCCTATGACGATCCCTATTGGTGAGCCGCAGCCCGTAGGGCGGGTTGGCCGAAGGCGTAATCCGCCGCTCACTCCAGCGCGTCGGCGGGTTACGCTGCGGCAACCCGCCCTACGCACTTCACGTCGCTTGCGTCACGCCGCCTTGGCGGTCTTTTCCGGCGGTGAGGTTTCCATCGCGCGCATATAGAGATCGAGCAGGGATTCGCGCTCGTCGCGCTCTTCCTTATCTTCCTTCCGCAGCTTGATGATCTCCTTGAGGATCTTCACGTCGAAGCCTTCGCCCTTGGCTTCCGAGAAGACCTCCTTCTTCTGCTCGTTCAACTCCTGCAATTCGGTGTCCAGGTTCTCGATCCGCTCGACGAAGGAACGAATACGCCCGCCGGGAATGGTGATGTCAGACATGGTGCCTCTTTGCTGAATGAGGTCGTGAAAATGGGCTTAAAGAAATAAACAATGCGTTAACCTCGGGGCTCGCGGAAGCGGCCCCCGCCGGGCCAACCGCTTGGCGGATTTGAGCCTCAGCCGAGCAAATCAATCCCAGTCGACTTGAGTCGAAACCTCAGCATTCCCCGTAATTTCCCGATGGGGGATCACCCGGATTCTCCGCCGTCATCCGAGCTGCTATCGGTAGGCTGCGAGGTCGCTTGCCGCAGGAGGCGGAACATGGCTGAACTGTATTTCCATTGCTCCGACGCCCAACACGTCTTGATCGATGAATGCGGTCACGCGATGGACTTGGCCGAGGCACGCGAGCATGCGGAAGGCCTGGTGCGCGCGCTCATCATGACGCCCAGCGAAGAAGATTGGCGCGGCTGGATCCTGCACGTCACCGATGAGCTCGGCGACGAAGTCCTCGTCGTGCCGTTCGCGTCCGTGCTCGGCAAGTCGCACTGAGCGCCGCCATGCCGCTCGCCAAAGCCTCCTGGAGGCCGCTCCGCCGGCGCCTGCACGCGATCGTCGCAAGCTGCCACAAGCTGATCGGAACCGTCTGCAACCCCTATCGGCCTGAGCTTCACTACATGCGAGGGCGCGGCCCGAAGTGGCACGCCAAGGACCGGGTTTCTTAGAGCGTGATGACGTTTCTTCGAATCGTCATCCCGCTTTAGCTTTTTGTTTGCGCATGATCTTTTCGGAAAACCGGTCTCCACTTTTCCGGATCATGCTCTAGGTCGCGTGGACAGTTATGTTAGCCAGAGCAGAGTTGCGGCGATAGCGACGACAGCGAAGTAATTTCGTGCGGTTTTTTCGTAGCG
>NZ_JBVAPG010000306.1:0-4717 GCF_055413685.1 Bradyrhizobium sp. LeoA1Lang
GTGTGATGGGCACTCCGCGACGTCCCCAGTCCCTCCGATCCTGCGAGCAATGACGCAACCTCAGACCGGCCGACAGTCGGCGCTACGTCCGTCAAGCGAAAGTAACATCCTCAGATGAGGCAATACGATCGTCTGAATTCGGCGCTCATGATCGCGCGAAATCGCTGCTCATCATCAGTGAAATATGCAGCTGTCGGCCCGGCGGCGTCTCAAATCGCGTCTCAGCGCCTGGCGATAGGGCTGCACGGCGCGCTGCAGCGTCCGCTTGGCGCGACGAGGGTGGCGGTCAGGATTTTCTTCGCCTCCTGCGGCGCGAAGCCCTTTCGCGGCGGCTCCTTCTGCTCTTTCTCCCTCTCGGCGTTCTCCGAGGCGTCCTCGTCGCGGACACGGATGCCGAGGAAGGGGTTCTGGTCGAGTTTGCGGCGCTCGACCATGAAGCCGGCGGTGGCGGAAAGCGCGGCGATCCACACCTTGCGTATGCTGTCTCGTGGAATCTTCTTCGCGATGAGGTGGTCAACCCAATCGTATCCGTCCGACGTCCTGATCCGCTTCAGGTCGCGGTGGCGGACGAAGTCGCAGAACTCCTTCACCTTTGGGCGCCAGCGGCATGCCGTGCGTCCGGCCGGTCCCCCCTTGAGTCCGCCTTTCGCGGCATACTCCTCGAACGCCGCCACGAAATCGAGCGCCGGCGTCGAGCGGGCCGGGATCTTCGACAGATCCGTGATCTTCTCGTATTCCCCGACGCGGGCGTGCTCGACGTCCGAGGCAGCTTCGCGCCTTGCCTGGACCAGGAGCGGGACGAGGCGCTCGACATTGGCCGGGGACGCCTCGTAGCCCCCGCTCTGCAGGAGATCGATGGCGTCTAGCTGGAGCGATTCCTCGTCGCCCAGCGCCATCCTGAGCTTGCTGAAGCCGGTCGGCGGTTCCGGCATCCAATGATCGCGAATCCGGGTGTGTTCTTCCCGGCGAAGGGCGTGCAGGTGGACGTCTGATCTGACTGGGCAGAGCGGACATACTCTGCCCCTCTTTTTTCGGCGGGTTCGGGCCATATGCGGAAGTGGTATAGGTCCCGAACGGCATTGTGCGACCCGTGAACGGCTCCACTAAGCCATGTATGCGCGAAAATCCGTTGCAGTGGAGGTCCGCCGCTCATTCCTGGCCCGCGGCGGATAGCTCCGCGCTGCTCCAGCTTTGTAGGCTGCGCTGACCGTGGTAATCGCCTTCACTGAAACACGATCCGCCAGCCTGCGTAGCGTTGGGACATTCCCGAACCACACTCGGCTCTGACGGCCTCAAGGCATTGCCTTGTTTTTGGAGTAACAATCATGTTGATGCCAATCTCGCTGAATGGCTGCGCCCAAGCAGCTTCTTATCGCGAGTCGGCAATAACCCGCGCTCATAAGCAAGCTTGTAGGCGTATCCGGCCGTTAGTCCGTTGCTCATCGCAAGTTCGGTTCCTTTGACGGGATCGCCTAGATAAGCATCCAGGATTTGCTCGCGAATTTCTTTGGTGATCCTGTTGCGGCTATTCCATCTTCCAGTTGTCATTTGGCGCCTTCTTATGCAAAGCAATACACGGCATCGGACGCGTTGGAGCTAGTGGGCGGGAACTGCTGATCGCCCTGCGCTCGCGATCAGCTCATGCTCCCCGGCATGAAGCAGCGCGCCTTCGGGTGACCATTTAGGAGGTAAGGCCAGACCATCGTACGGCCAGCGCGGTTCGGTCCATCCACGACAGCGTCGTTCGGAACATCAATCCACTCGCCATCAATGCGTACGCGATAGTGACCATCCTTAGTTTCCCAATCGGCGTCATCAACGCGCTTCGCATCGCTGCCATCGCAGCAGGGCCCTTTGCCGCTGTGCAAGCTCTCATACCAACTGTTCAACTCAGGGTGCTGATAATCGTGGGCGCGGGCGTGACCGATTGTAGAAATCGGCAGCACGACAGTGAATACAACAAGCGTTGCATGCCAAATGTGATTGTTCATCTCGCACCCAATCCCGGGATCTCTCTGTGCAGTCAGGAAATTCATCCATCCGCATCGACATGCGACGCTTTCTTAGCTCGCCGATTGAAGTCGTCGGCAAGGGCCTTGAGCTGACCCGCAATCGCTGAGTCGGTCATGGTTTGGGCGGCGCGGAGCAAAGTCTGTGCTGTCCCTAAAGATTCCTTGGCTCGTTGTGAGATCTGGACCGTCATGAAGCCCTCGCGCGGTTCTCGGGCAGCTGGTCGAAGGCGGTTTGGAGCCAGCTCACCCAATTGCGGTCACTTTCCCTGCGAGTTCTGAAGCGATCGACGCACTTCTTGGAACAAAGCGGGGTTCGCCACGAGTAGTGCCGGACGAGACCAAACTTGCCATCACACACTGCGCATCGCGCAACACTGCCAGATCTAAAATTATCGGAGCAATGGGGCATCGTAGTCTCCTCTTGGCACTATCGTCGCTGTTCGTCGATCATCCTTTTCCACCGTCGCACTGCATGGGCCTGTGCGCTTTTCCTACGCATGCAGCCTAGTCTAGGACGATCGCGGTCAGCCGCTCAATTGAACGTGGGTAATGCGCCGGCCATCCAAAGGGGCCAGGGAATGATACGAAGGTTTAGGGAGCGCGCCCCTAAGCCGACCACTTCCGCAACGGGGGTGAACTCGTCACGCGCGCCGTTTGGGCCCCGTAAACGTAGGCGGTCGAGCTTGAGAAATGCGCTTAAGGTGCGCGAACAGCATCTCGATCTTTTTGCGGAGCCGGCGCGAAGTGCCTCCCTCCCATGATCTTGCGATCTGGCGCGCCATGTCGCGAGCGCCTTCGTAGATCGACCTTGGCACTCTCCGGGATGCCTGCTTGGGCAGCACCGGGGCTTCAATGCGCATCGATCGCAATCGCGCTTACTGGCGAGGTAAAGCATCGTGGCATCATCGTCACCAGCGCTCCGGTCGTGGAGAGGATTTTGCCGCCGGGACAGCGATAGACGTCTCCTGCATGATCATAGGTGAAGTCCTCGCGCGAGAAGATCCCGTCCGTGCGGGCCGACTTGTCGAACACTGTGACGTGGGGCTCGATCCCGTGCTCGTAGACCAACCAGCCAAGCATCTCGGCCGAGCCATAGGCGCTGTCACCGAGGAGCCGGCTCGGATAGAGATCGAACCGATCGATCGAGCGCTCAATCATGCGCTTGGCGGCCAACACCTCTGGCTGCCTGATTGCCGTGGTCGCCTCGACATCGACGATGATCGCGTTCTGGCGAGGCAGATAGTCTTGCACAACGACGTCGTGCACAAGATCGGTCGGGCCGACATCATCGCGGCGCTGGCCAATCTTGGTGAAGATCGACCGCGCCGCATCATCGAGATCATGAACGGCCACACCGACGTCGGTCTGGCAGACATCTTCTTTCAGACCGTGCTGAGCTGGGGCTGACCGTGATATATATGCGAGGGCGCGGCAGCGATGGCGCTGAACCTTGGCAGCTTTGATCGGATGACCGATCAAACGAAAGCTTGGCGGCAGGGAAGGCTTTGGGATGTCCCGGGGACAGACGCTGAGCAGGACGACTGTGACCGCGAGGAGGCCGACACCGGAATCGGCGACCATGACGGCCTGCTGGAGCAGGTCGGGACGCAGGACTGGCAAGCTACGGTGATGGCATGAAGGCGCCCTTAGACCTGATTAGGGAGGCGTCGGTCATGGTTGAATTGCTTGCGGTCCTCCTCGCCGCGCCCGATGCAGACACCGCCATAGACGGAATGCATCAGGTCGTGCTGGAGGTCAGAGAGCGCCTCAATCTGATCAAGGAGCACCTGGAATGCTCCTGATCCGGCTGTTGATCATGCGCTACCGGCTCAGACTGGCGCGGTGGGCGATCCGGGGAAGCCTGAGGCTCGCTGAGCTTCACATTTGGCTTGCCCCGAGGAGGTGACCTAGGGGGAGCGTCCGGCGCCCTGGGAAATTTACGGGTGGCCCGCCGGTTAACGCCGGCAGCCCACTCTGCTACAATCCACAAGTGATCGGCAGCTCTCGGCATCGCGTTGGTTGATGGCGGTGCCGAGGGCCCGGTACTTTTATGCATTATTGTCCCGGGCGCGAGGCATCCCGCTCACAACGGAGGTCATGCCCAAATTCTCATTGTCAGGTATGGTACCCGAAATGGTTAGGTTGATTTTGATTGTTTCCGTTGCTTTGGCTCTGGCCGCGGGCGCTGGACAGGCTCAACAGGGCGCGCCTCGCAAAGGCTCCCCTCAAAAGTTGGAAAGATGCAAGCAGCTCGCTACCGAACGTGGTTTCTCAAGCGCGGGCGGACAGATGAAAGGACAAGGTCGCGCAAAGAAAGAGTTCGTGATCGCCTGCATGCAGGGGAAGCAAAGCTGAGCAATCGCTTAACCTGCTAACGATCCTTCGGCCTGGTTCGCGCCTGCGGGTCGTTTTGTTCTCGCTTTGCAGCGTTCTAGGAGATGAACAATTTGTGGTTGGCGTCGTTCTGGTCTGATGAAACTGTACTATTTTGACATCCGACAAGGTGACGAGACTTTCCCTGATGAGGAAGGTCTGGAACTCTCAAAGAAGGCGCGCAGGAAGAGGCGGCCCCGCTCGCGAGGGTGTCAGAAAGAATGTGTAAGCAGGTTTCTGTGAGTTTACCTTACCGAGGAGACTCACATGACGACCGACACGACGATTACACCTGAACTGCTGGATCAACTGCTTGCTAACTATGAGAAGCC
>NZ_JBVAPG010000307.1:0-4652 GCF_055413685.1 Bradyrhizobium sp. LeoA1Lang
GAACACATCGATGCCTACGTCAACGCGTACAACGACAAAGCCGAGCCCTTCGTCTGGACCAAGAAAAAGGTCCGTCAACGCCGCTTCACAGGGCGCCGTATCACTCAGCTCTGATTCCGGGTACTAGAGAGGTACGCCGTGGACCAGATCGCCCGAACGCCCAAGCAAATCGGAGATGCCATCCGCCGGCAACGCCGCAACCTTGGCCTGAACCAGACCCGCGTCAGGGACAAGACAAAGCTACGGCAAGCAACTATCTCGGCCGTCGAGAGTGGCGCGCCCGGGACTCAGCTCGGAACGCTTTGTGATATTCTCGCAGCGCTCGACCTCGAGTTCGTTATCCGTCCCAGGACGAAGGCAAAGCCGGCCGAGATCGAGGACATCTTTTGATGGCTCGCCCGCGGCGGCATATCCCGCTCAATGTCTTCTTGAACGGCCGTCTCGTCGGGCGCCTGAACAGGCAATCCAGCGGCGCAATCGACTTTCAGTACGATCCGTCCTGGCTTGCCTGGGAGCATGCGCTGCCCGTGTCGCTATCTCTGCCTCTGCGTGAGGACCGCTATATCGGTGCGCCTGTCATCGCCGTCTTCGACAATCTCCTGCCCGACAGCACGCCCATCCGTCGTCGCATGGCGGAGCGAGTCCACGCTCAGGGCATCGACGCTTACGACCTACTTGCCCCTGTCGGACGGGATTGCGTCGGCGCACTGCAATTCCTGCCGGACGGTATCGAACCCGGCGC
This sequence comes from Bradyrhizobium sp. LeoA1Lang, assembly GCF_055413685.1. Taxonomy (NCBI): domain Bacteria; kingdom Pseudomonadati; phylum Pseudomonadota; class Alphaproteobacteria; order Hyphomicrobiales; family Nitrobacteraceae; genus Bradyrhizobium; species Bradyrhizobium sp. LeoA1Lang. The sequence continues at coordinate 743 of NZ_JBVAPG010000307.1, forward strand.
CGCCGGTGCTGTCGACGGCAGACCTGTTAACGACAAGGAAATCGCGCAGCTTCTCGGCGACCTTGCATCGGCTCCCCTTGGGCTTGGCGAGGACGAGGACTTTCGGATCTCGATCGCCGGCGCCCAGGAAAAGACCGCGCTCTTGTTCTGGAAAGGGCGTTGGTACAAGCCGCTGGCGACTACAGCTACGACGCACATCCTCAAACCGCAGATTGGCCGACTGCCGAACGGCATCGATCTTTCCTACAGCGTCGAGAATGAGTTCTTCTGTCTCAAGCTGACAGCCGCCCTTGGGTTTCCGAGCGCCCCGGTCGCCATTGAGGAGTTTGAGGGTAACCGCGTGCTCGTGGTCGAGCGGTTCGATCGCCGCTGGACCAGCGACAACCGTCTCCTGCGTTTGCCCCAAGAGGATTGCTGCCAGGCTTTGTCCGTGCCGCCATCCTTGAAATACGAATCCGAGGGCGGGCCCGGTATTCCAGCTATCCTCAATCTGCTGAAAGGGAGCGATCAGCCAGAGGCAGATCAAACGACGTTTCTGAAAGCCGTGATTGCCTTCTGGCTTCTCGGTGCCACGGATGGGCACGCCAAAAATTTCAGCGTCTTTCTCTCTCCCGGCGGTCGCTTCCGCATGACCCCGCTCTACGATGTGATCTCAGCGCAGCCCAGCCTCGACGCAGGCCAGATCAAGCGTAACAAGATGAAGCTGGCCATGGCCGTCGGTGATAGCCGTCACTACGTCGTCGACAGCGTCATGCCGCGCCATTTTGTCCAGACCGCTGCCAAGGCAGGGATTGGCGCGGGACTCGTGACCGCGATCTTCGATGAGCTGCGCGCACAGGCGCCGGCGGCGGTCGAACAGGTCACCGCGGCGCTCCCGAAGGCATTTCCTGCCGAAGTCGCTGATAGCATCAATAATGGGGTCAAGGCTCGTCTGCGCAGGTTGGAGGATGCGTGATGCCAAAGATCGATGTGCCACCAGTTAATCGAAGCCGAGGGGCATCTCTGCCCATCGCCACGCTGGACCAGCGAGATTGATCATGGGGCCAAAGCTCGATTCAGCGATGCTCCAGAACTGGAATCTGGCCCCATTCACCTATGAGAATCCCGAGGGCACAACATTCTTTGCCCCCGAGCGATCCTGCCTGGAGCTCGCCGACACGCCCCAAACGGCCCTGGCGGTCTCGATCGCGCGCCGTTCGCGATTCCTGTCGCGCACAAAGGAAGCGGCAGCCGGCCTCGACATGCGGATGTTGAAGACCCCCGTCGAGGGGAAGTTCATCGACCTGCGCACCGTGTCGGCCGAACTTCCGCGATAGCAACGCTGGTCATTGGGCAACGCGGTCCCAGCCGACATCGACGGTGTCCTGTTTCGGCCGGCCGAGCGCCCCACGGCAACGGCGATTGCCGTCCTCAAGGGACAGGCGCTCGGCCGATCGATTCAGACAACGCACTATCGCTTTGAATGGAACGGCGTTCGCATCGACAGGCTCTACGCCTTCGACGAGGAAGGTACTGTCCTGCAACCCGAGATTCTCGCGGGAAAGGAGGAGGTTCTTGCAGCGTAGAATCGAAATGGCGCTGTCCTGGGCAAAGGCCGTTTGGCGCGCGATCTGGTCACGCCGACCATTCACGCCGCGTCGCTCGCCCACGCAACGACACACGCCGGAACCGCGGACCCGCCTTGCGCATTGGCGGGGGACCGGTTCAGCACCAGCAGGCCATTGGACCGCCTGTCACCCCTCCACCGAGCACATCTTCAAGGCCGAGGTCACGTGTTCGCATGGTCACCGACTTACACTCAAGGGGCATTCCATCAGCGCCAGGGGCCAGGTTCAGCCGAGCGTGATTTGCAGGCATCCCGGCTGCGACTTCCACGAATTCGTCATGCTCGACAACTGGTCGCACCGGCGAGCGGCGCAGACCGCGCTGCCTCGCTAGCGAGAACGGGCAACCAGGGTCCTCGGCAACATGAAGCGTCACACCGTCATCGTCGAGGGCACTCTCTCCTTTCGCATGCAACGTGTCGCAGCGGCGCGTGCGGGAGACCACGGCCGCGATGTCGCCACACTACCGCTGCTCGCGGCCCGCCTCGCGGGTGGCTTCAGCCGACCCGCCGATCACGCCACCCTTGTCCCCATCGTCGGTCGAGCGCTCGCGGAGCTCGCGTTCGAAGAGCTTGAGGCAGTCAAGACCAGGCCCGGCATGGCGCGGGCCGTGCTTGCAGTCCTGGCGCGCGTATGGGCCGCAGACATTCGATTCGATGATCCGCTTTATGCGAGCGCCCGCCTGCTCGATCTGGGGCGCATCGAGACCTATCTGCGCGACCAACTGCCCATCGGCGCGCTGCCTCCGGACCTTCGCGACCAGGCGATTGTGGGTGTAGGACATGCGCCTGCGACCATCGGCAGCCTGCATTTCCACCGGCTGATCTCCATCGACCCGCTATGGCGACCGTGTGAATAAGCGCCGAACTCTGACCCCCATCGGCTTCCAACGTTGACCCCATACGTGATGGATTTTTCGCCGACGGTCCAAGGGTTTCGTCATTACTGGCCGGGGTCAACCTTCGGCGCCGATAAGGGGTCAAACAGCGCGCCGAATGACACTTCGAGGAGCTAACCGGGGATCACGCGCGTGAGGATGAATGGTCTGGGCCGCACGGATTTGCCATCGGCGGCATGATGCAGGCCAACACTGCTTCCCTTGCCGAAGAATATTTCGCGGCGGCCAATGAGCTGGTGGATAGGATTAGGGAGAAGCGCATTGCGGACTACCAGATAGGCAACGCCGCGCTATTCCTCTTCCTCCGCCAATAGCACGCGTTCTTTGCGGGCATGGACAGTCAACTTGAAACGGATGCGCACGAGCGCAAGGCGAGTCATTCGATGCACGATGCCGGGCGGCCATGGGTTGTCGGCGGCATCCGCATCCGCCCTGCCAACGGCAGCACGCTCATGGCGACGGTGGGCAGCATCGACAAGTACATGGAGCGCCACGTCATCGGTGCGGGCAAGGAGAAGTATCCCGACAACGCTCTGTCGGTCCGCGCGAAGCGAGATAGCCGTGGCCGTCTCGCTTCTGGCGGCATCCTGATCAAGCCCTACGGATCGATTGGCAGTGCGCCGGTGCATACCGTTGTGCGCCGCCAGTTGAAGCGCATGGACGGTCAGAAGCGGAAGCCGTTCCAGATCGTGAGCAACGGCAAGGTGCTGATCGTGCGTCGTCGCACGAAGAAGCGGCTGCCGCTGCAAACGCTCGCGGTGCTTCAGGGCAGTGCGACGATCAATGAGCATTGGGATTTTCTCGGGACCGTGTCGGGCGTCGTCCAGGCGCGCTTCCCGCAGCACTTCTATCGCGCGGTGGTCTGCAGCGACGCGATAGAGGGTCCATGAGCGAATCGACTCCACCGCCCCTTTGGTCGGGAAGGTTCATGAGCGAAATGACTCCCCCTCGTAATAGACGACGCACGGTTCTACTCGCGCTCGCGATCTCGGCATCTTGAGCCCGACGGTCCCCATGGCTCTGGCCGATGAACTGCACAGCGACCAAGATATCTCTTTGCAGAAAATGCAAACAACTCGGACTACGGCCATACCAGCGATGTCAGCCCCTTCGACCAAGACCTCGGGCCTGCTAAGGATCAGCGCGCCGCATTACTGTGCTGGGGCGGACGTCATCGACGGGATCGTGTCAGGCAGTGTCGCGCCGATCATTCGCTACATGCGTGGATGGCGCATCGAGTGCATGATTGTCCCGTCGCCCGTGAAGCTCGTCATGCAACTGTTTTTCCAGTCGCTGAAGCTCCTCTGAAGGGTCGGAGACTGCTGACGGCATGGCTTCATCATCCAGATGATCCAGCACTCGCCGAAGCTCTCCCTGAGGGAGCTGCTCTGAATGGAATGCGGCTTGC
>NZ_JBVAPG010000308.1:0-4600 GCF_055413685.1 Bradyrhizobium sp. LeoA1Lang
CGACGGCTGGCAGACCCTCGCCAGCAAGCCCATTGCTCAGCCGGTTGATCTTGCCGCCTGAGCAGATATCATCCGTTCACCGGAGACTCGCGACGGACAAATTCCAACCAAGTTCGCGACGGCACCACTCCTAGTCCCGCAGACCTAAAGTTACTCTGGGTTTGGGGGATTCGAAATGGCCACCAGCATTGTCAATTTGGACGCACTCATTCAGCGCGACGATTTCCGGGTCAAGAGCGGAAGCGCTGATTATAGTCGTAGAGATAAGATTGCAATTACAGTATAGAGCCGAAGGCGTTCATGTACTTGGCTTTGCGTAAGCCAGATTTTCAGCGTGAGACTGCAAACTGGTCGCCTCCGAAAATCCAAGACTTTGTAAAGACATTTCTCGACGGCGACCTAGTGCCTGCCATCATTCTTTGGGCAGCTGGGGAGACAGTTTTTGTCATTGACGGCGCTCATCGGCTCAGCGCTCTAATCGCGTGGGTTCAGGACGACTACGGCGATGGAGCGACTTCGAGAGATTTCTCAAAAAACGATATTCCGAGAGAGCAGATTAAAGCGGCTCGAAAGACAAGGGAGCTAATCGACAACACGATCGGCTCGTATCGGGATCATGTCCTCGCTGGAGAACATCCCGAGCGCGCGCGAGCAGACGTACTACAGAGAGCAAAGCGGCTCGCGAGTTTGTCGTTAGATCTTCAGTGGATCAGAAATACCGACTCCCAGAAAGCTGAGAATTCGTTCTTCAAAATCAATCAAGCGGCCACCGCAATTGACCCGACGGAACTCCGAATAATTCGTGCGCGGAAAGCAGCGAACGCAATTGCATCACGAGTTATCACTCGTAATTCGACAGGTCACGAATATTGGTCCGAGTTCGAAGATGAGAGAAAGAAAGAGACGGAAGACCTCGGACGAGAGCTCTACAAACTGTTATTCCATCCGCCCATTGAAACCCCGATCAAGACGTTGGATTTGCCTGTCGCCGGACGCGGTTACAGTAGCCCAACACTTCCATTGATTTTCGAGACGGTGAACTTGGCCAATGATGTCCCCGTTATTGACGTAACAAAGAAATCCTCCAAGCTAGAGGAACCGCCCTCGCCAGATGTCGATGGATCGCAAACCGTTAAGTTCCTCAGAAACACTAGGAAACTGGTGAATCGAATCACAGGCCTGCATCCCTCATCACTTGGCCTACATCCAGCTGTCTACTTCTATAGCGCGACCGGACGCCACCAACCGACGGCCTTCCTCGCCGTCATTGAATTGATGAAGGAGTTCGAGCGAGCCGAGTCGTTTCGGCGGTTTACATCCGTGAGAGCGAAATTTGAGCAATTCATTTTAAACAACAAGAGCTTCTCAAACCAAGTGACCGTTAAAGTCGGCAGCGGCCCGAAGGGTTTCGCTAGGCTCAAGAATCTATATGTCCGCGTCTTTGATGCGTTGGAGACGGGCCTCGAAAACGAAGAAATTCTGGAATCATTTCGCAAGGATAAGGAATTCTCTTTTCTTACCCCAGACGAGCGTTTCGCCGACGGTAGTTCCAGTCAGTTCAGCAAGGAAACAAAGTCTGCGACATTTCTTAGGGACGCAATTGCGGGGGCGCCACGATGCAGTATCTGCAACTGCTTGCTGCATTTTAATTCGATCCAGGTTGATCATATCGTTCGAAAGCAGGACGGCGGCTTAGGTGTTCTGGAGAATGCGCAACTCGCTCATCCCTTCTGCAACAGTACAATCAAGAACTAAGCATCATGCCAACACGAGAAGAAGTTCTACGCGGCCTTGCCGACCTTATGAGACGGATCGAAGCCGAAGGAACAGCTCGTACGGCGGATTAGCCGTAGGCGTAATCCGCCGCCTTATGGTACGTGAACGGCGGATTACGCTGCGCTAATCTAACTAACCCGCCCTACGAAATAACACCGCCCGCTCAAGCCATCCGATGCACGGCGCAGATCTTGTTGCCGTCGAGATCGCGCAAGTAGGCGATATAAAGCTGCACCTCGCCCATGCCCCGGACACCAGGCGGATCCTCACAGGTCTTGCCCCCGCTCGCGATGCCGCTCGCATGGAAGGCATCAACCTCCTCCTTCGACGCAGCATTGAAGCCGATCGTGCCGCCATTGGCACAGGTCGCCGCTTTGCCGTCGATCGGCTTCGACACCGAGAAGGTCCCCGTCCTCGTGCGCCAGAACACGCGATGGCGGTCGACAAACCCGGGCCTGACGCCAAGCGTGCCGAGCAGCGCATCGTAAAACGCCTTGGACTTGTCGAGGTCGTTGGTCCCGATCATCACATGCGAAAACATGCTGCAAATACCTCCCGTTGCGCGACGTTCATTCCGCTGCGACGCCGCTTCGCAGAAGATGTTCCTAGCAGAAGGTTGGGCGGGGATGGAAGTCCGGGACGGGCGCGGGCGGCGCAATCGAGACGTCCGCCGGGTGGAATAAACTTCTGCGCTCGCCTGACAGGCTAAGGCGAGGGGCTCCATCCGCGGGCGCGAGACTGCGGATTGCGCCAGAGCGTGATGAGATCAGGTCGAGTTGGCGCCACGCTGGAAGTGTTTCACCTCTCCCCGATGGGGAAGAGGTCGGCACTGCGGTTACGGCGCGTCCTGCTTTGCGAAGACGCGGGCTCAGCGCGACACGTTTGGACAGCACTGCTGCCTCAATATCCATCCCGCTCTCCTCCGACCGGTGGCAACTCAAGAAAAGCCGCGCGCGGAAGGAACCGGATGCGCAAGGTCGTACTTCTAGGCCTGCAGGCACACTTGGTACGTCAAGTTGACCCTTGCAAAACAAACTTACAAAGGGTGCGAAAATGCCACGGGTGAAGCAAGCTACAAAGCAGGCGCGTGCGACGAAAGCCGCCGCCGTTACGGCACTCGGTACGGCGGGACTGGGTCTTTCACTGGCGGGGAGCGCGTCCGCGTCCGCGATACCCACCGCCGATATCCCGCAGCCTGACAACATCTCGCCCAATCAGCGCCTGGTCCTTGGTGACGAGGAAATGGCCGACGTCAGTCTCGCCACGTTCTATCTCTTCGATAAGGAAAACGCTGCTAGCGGCGTGCAGCTCGCCGCCGTTGTCGTTCGCGGTTGCCGAGGTTGCCGCGGCTGCCGCGCCTGCCGTGGCTGCGGAGGTTGGCGTGGCTGTGGTGGCTGCGGAGGGTGCGGCGGCTGCTGCGCACGCTGGGGACGATGCCGCTGGTGCTAAGTTCACGGCCTCAGGGTTAAACGACAAAGCTTGATGAACTGCGCCGTCCGCCCGCAAGCCGGCGATGACCTTCCACGTCGCCGATCGGCAGCGCGTACGGCGGATTGGCCACCGGGTCCGCGCTTTGCGCGGCCCGATGACAGGCTCCGCGTAATCCGCCGTTCACGTACCACAAGGCGGCGGATTACCCCTTCGGCCAATCCGCCCTACGTGCTCTATCGAACGACAGCCGCCTCGCCGATCCACCGCCCCTCCCAGAGATAAAAGCGATCCGTTGATCCGAGCGCTTGAGCCGCCTCTTCGCGACACAAGAACACGAAACCCAGACGCCTCCGTTCGCCCGGCATCATGGCGCGTTCGAGCAGCGGATAGCCATCCCAGCCCTCGTCAACACTTCTGTCCCTGGTGCATGGACAGCCCCAGCCAAGACGGACCGGCCCCGTCCTGCCACCTGCCTCGACCGGATAAAGATAAAGGTCCACAACCAAGTCAGGCGTTACGGAGTGCAAGGCTTCACGGAATGAGGTCTCGCGTGCCACAGCCACACCTCAACGCGTAGGGCGGATCAGCCACCGGGTCCGCGCTTCGCGCGGCCCGATGACAGGCTCCGCGTAATCCGCCATCCACGTACCACAAAGCGGCGCATTACGCTTTCGGGTATCCGCCCTACGAGCCGCGACGCCGCTTCGCGGGGAAGGTCTTAGTTCTTGGCGGGGCACTTGGCCCGAATCTCTCTGAGAAGCTTTCGCATATTCTCAAAATAAATTTCATCGAGAGTGGGAGGCATGTCTTCGCAGATGTATTGGTGATGGTACTTGATCTCTTCATCAAAGCTTTTTCGCCATTCCGGCTTGTCGTATGCTTCCAGCATCTCGTCGTACGCAAACAGCAGATGCGCGACGTAATTTTTGTATTGCGCGAGTTTCTTTCGGTCTGCCTTGATCTCCAACAGATCAGGCTCAGCGTATTCCGGGTGCCGCAACGCAGATTCGCTGTATGACATGTAGACTTGGCGGGCAGCTACTTCTTTGAAGTTCTTGCTGATGAAGTAGACTTGAGCAACGACGATGACGAAGGCGAAGCCAGCAATGACCGCGGATGCGATTTGCGCCCAGTTCGACTTCGGCCGATTGTTCTCGGATTGAGCGGACATGTTTAGACCAAGGTGGAGTAGATAGGTGGTGAGTGAAGCCAGCCTCCGCGGAATCTGCGGATTGGCGGGGGAGGAGGGGGCAGTCCGTAGGGCGGATTAGTCTTACTGCGTCACGAGTTTTCGTCGCGTGTTTGGAGCTGGGTGGCGCCACAGCAGGGACATCTCTGTAAGGTGCTGATCAGCGCTCGGATCAAGCGCAGCCGCATGGTCGCGATCGAGTTT
>NZ_JBVAPG010000309.1:0-4564 GCF_055413685.1 Bradyrhizobium sp. LeoA1Lang
GTTGACCACATGCCCACAGCAACTGCAGCAGACAGCGTCTCTGGCTGCGTGATAGAAAGGGATCAGGAGCAGTCAGTTTCCAACTAACAAACCGGTTCAAGCGGTCCCGCTCCGCGGGTCCATTTCAGCTTCATGATGAGCCATGGGAGACCGCATCGATGCTTCCGTCAGGTGCGGCGTCGGCGCTCTGCCGAAGAAAAGCTAGTACTGATCGAAGAAGAGTTTGAGGGGGCAAGACGGTCTCGGTGGATGCTAGAACGGCACCAATCCGAAAAGCTTGTTTCGTTAGAAGAGCTCCTTCAGGACGGCAGCTCTCGGCAGTGGCGGCCAAGAGGGCCTCCGACTTGGCTAAGGCGCTCAAGTACCTACGTAAGTTGTGGCGGAAGAAGACGATGGAGGTCGACACGCTGCGTGAGCCCGTGGAGCACGGTCGAGCAAAAAATGAATTGCGCGCTCGTGATCATGACGGGGACAGCCAATGAAACATATTTGTGATGCCGAGGAGGCCGAACGTGAAATCCTTCACCCGATGCGAGCACCTGAGCTCGCAGGTCGCTGAAGTAGCACTTGAAATGGCGGATCGGCCTGTGCTGGAGGGCGAGCTGATTGAACTCGAGGCGCGGTGTGAGGAACAGGACAAGTGGTAGATTAATTCGCCGGGCCTGAAACCCCACATGATCTTCTTGTTGCTAGTCCGCTAGGACATTTCGCGTTCGTGGGTCGAAGAAATGGCCAGATCGTCAAAGCTCGTAGCGTCGAAGCGCGACCGGGTACTCCTGGTGCGGGGCGCCGCGACAAGCTCTAGATCTTCCCTCGCGGGCGCCGGCGCGGCCGCGAAACGGCGGAGAGTGCCTGTGGCGCGAGATCGAGGCGTCATCCGGTATGTGGCATCGTAGGTTAGGCAACGCGAGGCGACGAGTTGTCGTGCGTTTTTGTGTTCAATGTCGAGCTCGCAACATGTTGGCGGATACCAAACAAGCGCGGGTTGGCTTTCGAAGAGAAAGCACGCGCCGGGCTTCGTTTTGGGTCCATCTGCCCGCGCGCGGTAGCATCAGGTGACTGGCCCGGCTTTTGCTCCGCTGCTTGCGACGTGTGTGCGGCTCCTCCTGCTTTGGGCGGGACCGTCCGCTGCAGAATGTGAATCTGTGTGACCAAAGGCGATGCCATGAAGAATTGGAGTTCCGTGACGACTCGGGTGCTAGGCACGGCCAGTGTTGCCCTGGCCTTGATGACGCGCACCGCCCTGGCGGTCGATTACAAAGCGGATCATAGCAGCAATCCTAGCTTGCGACACGTTCCTGGAAACAGGAGCGCGCTTGCCCAGATCACAGCCACCTCGGAACAGTCCGCGAGCTTCACGCTGAACAACGGCCTGCAGGTGGTGGTGATCCCCGATCACCGCACTCCAGTCGTGACGCAGATGATGTGGTACAGGGTCGGTTCCGCCGACGAGACCCCCGGCAAATCGGGACTGGCGCATTTCCTCGAACACCTGATGTTCAAGGGAACCGCCAAGCATCCGGCCGGCGAATTCTCCCAGGCGGTGCTGCGGGTCGGCGGCAATGAGAACGCCTTCACCTCCACCGACTACACCGGCTATTTCCAGCGCGTGCCGCGCGAGCAGCTCGGCAAGATGATGGAGTTCGAGGCCGACCGGATGACCGGCCTGATCCTGCAGGACGAGAACGTGCTGCCGGAGCGCGATGTCGTGCTGGAAGAATACAACATGCGCGTCGCCAACAATCCGGATGCGCGGCTCACCGAGCAGATCATGGCGGCGCTCTATCTCAACCATCCCTATGGCCGTCCGGTGATCGGCTGGCACCAGGAAATCGAAAAGCTCGACCGCGAGGACGCGCTCGCCTTCTACAAGCGCTTCTATGCGCCCAACAACGCGATCCTGATCATCGCCGGCGACGTCGAGGCGAGCGAGATCCGCCCGATGGTGGAGAAGAATTTCGCCGACATTCCTGCGCAATCCTCGATCCCCGCAAAACGGCTGCGCCCACAGGAGCCGATACCGGTCTCGCCGCGCACGGTGACGCTGGCCGATCCGCGCGTCGAGCAGCCGACCATGCGCCGCTACTATCTCGTCCCGTCGGCGCCACGGCGGCGGTCGGCGAAAGCCCCGCGCTCGACGTGCTCGCGCAACTGATGGGCGGCGGCGCCAATTCCTATCTCTACCGCTCGCTGGTGATCGACCGTCAGCTCGCGATCTCGACCGGCGCCAATTACCAGGGCACCGCGCTCGACCCCTCGCAGTTCATCATCGCCGCAACACCGAAGCCCGGCGTCGAGTTCGCGCAGATCGAGGACGCCATCGACAAGGTCATTGCCGATATCGCGCAGAATCCGCCGCGCGCCGAGGACCTCGAACGCGTCAAAACCCAGTTGATCGCGGAATCGATCTACGCCCAGGATAATCAGGCGATGCTGGCACGCTGGTATGGCGGCGCGCTCACCAGGGGTTTGAGCGTCGACGATATCAGGAGCTGGCCCGAGCGCATCCGCGCCGTCACCGCCGAACAGGTCCGCGAAGCCGCGCAAAACTGGCTCGACAAGAAGCGTTCCGTGACCGGTTATTTGATCAAGGATACTGCGCCCAAACGCGAGGAGAAGCGCTCGTGACTTATTCTCTCACTCGGCGTTCGGTCCTCGTCGGCGGCAGCGCGCTCGCGCTAACGACGATGCTCGCATCGCGCCCGTCGCAGGCTGCAACCAAGATCCAGCGCCTTGTATCGCCCGGCGGCATCGAGGCCTGGTTCGTGCAGGATTCGACCGTGCCGCTGATCGCGATGGAATACGCCTTCGGCGGCGGCGCCAGCCAGGATCCCGCCGCCAAGCCCGGCGTCGGCAATCTGGTCGGCGACCTCCTCGACGAAGGTTCCGGCGATCTCGATTCCAAGACCTTCCACGAGCGGCTCGATCGCCGCGCCATCGAATTGAGCTTTTCCTCGCAGCGCGACAATTTCCGCGGCTCGCTGCGCATGCTCAAGGACAACAAGGACGAGGCCTTCGACCTCTTGCGCACCGCGCTGACCTCGCCGCGCTTCGAGCCGAGCGATGTCGAGCGCATCCGCGCGCAGGTGCTGTCCAACCTGCGCAGAGAATCCACCAACCCGAGTTCGCTTGCAGGCCGCAAGTTCCTCGAAGTCGCGTTCGGCGACCATCCCTACGGCCGGGGGGCCCAGGGCACGCTCGAGAGCGTGCCGACGATCGAGATCGCCGAGCTCAAGGACTATGTCCGCCGCGTCCTCGCCAAGGACACGCTCAAGGTCGCCGTGGTCGGCGATGTCGATCCGGACACGCTCGGCAAATTGCTCGACAAGTCCTTTGGCGGGCTGCCGGCCAAGGCCACGCTCACGCCGGTCGCCGACGTCGTCGCGGCCAAGCCGCCGCAGCGCACCCTCATTCCGCTCGACGTACCGCAAACGGTCGTGACCTTCGGCGGCCCCGGCATCCGCCGCCACGAGCCGGACTTCATGCCGGGCTACGTCGTCAACCACATCCTCGGCGGCGGCGGATTGTCCTCGCGGCTTTACCGCGAAGTGCGCGAGAAGCGCGGGCTGGCTTATTCCGTCTATGGAGCGCTGGTCTGGATGGAGCACTCCTCGCTGTTCATCGGCAATACCGGCACCCGCGCCGATCGCGCCGGCGAGACGGTGGACGCGATCGAGAAGGAAGTCCGCCGCATGGCCGAGGAAGGCCCGACCCAGAAGGAGCTCGACGAGGCCAAGTCGTATTTGAAGGGCTCGCAGATGCTGGCGCTCGATACCTCCTCGAAGCTTGCGCAGGCGATGCTGCAGTATCAGACCGACAAGCTGCCGATCGACTACATCGAGAAGCGCAACGCCATCGTCGACGCGGTGACGCTGGACGATGCCAGGAAGGTGTCGCAGCGGCTCTGGGGCCAGGGCCTGCTCACGGTCGTCGTCGGCCGCACCCCGCAGGCCGCGGCCCAGCCGGCCAGTGCCCCATCCGCCGCAACGCCGCCGCCCGCCGTCAGCCCACCGGCCGCCGCGCCATCAGCCGCAACGCCGGCAACACCTAACTAACTTTGTGTTCGTGAGGTGATATGCGATCTGAACTTCGTTGGGGTGCCGCAACAGCTGCGCTCGTTGCAAGCGGTGCCGTCAATTCGGCCGATCTTAAGCCGGCAGCAAAGGTCCCACCGGCACTGTGGAGCCGGACCGGAGGATATATCGGCGGGCACGTGGGAGGCGGCTACGGCCGGTCATCGTTTTGTGATCCCCTATGGTCGGTCGATTTACGGTGACCTCGTCGATAGCCCTGTGTTCCTGGCCGGAGGTCAGATCGGCTACAATTGGTAGAAGGAGCCTGGGCTCTTGGCCTCGAATTGGATGCCGGCGGCGCTGTCTCGGACGGCCAAACACCTGACCAGCATCTCTGCCAGATCGTCAAAAAAGTTTCACCAACGAACCGCTTTTGGCGGACTCGTTTCTTCGTCCAGGCGAAGGGCTGTGCTTTTTCATTGTAGGCGCGGATGAAGGCATCGATGTGCTCCTGTAGCTGCGTGACGGCGGTGAATGATGCACCGTTCAAC
>NZ_JBVAPG010000030.1:0-64594 GCF_055413685.1 Bradyrhizobium sp. LeoA1Lang
CCGGCCACCGGCCCACAACCGGGTTGGCCGCCCCCCCGCGGCGCCGCTGTCGCTCGCCAGCGCTGCGCTTGGGGCGAGCGAGCGACGGCGGCTCCGAGGGGATGGCTTGGCCGGACCCCATGACCGATTTTGCTGAACTTGACGCACAGAACTCCCGGTCACCGGGGAGAGCACGAAGGAAGCCGTAACACCATCGCGCAGGGAAAGCCGGAATGCTTCGGTTGAGCCTGTGGTCCTACCCCCGTGCTTTTTGTTGCACGGGACCCATGGGTGCAACCGGCACCCGGCTTTCCCTGCGCCCTCTGTTCGATGAGAGGGTGAAACGAGACGCAAAGCTCGGGCGTAAAACGCCGCGAGAATGCGAACGCACATCCCTTCCGCTGTTTGACATTTGAATCAGAACTTACCCCGTCATTGCGAGCGCAGCGAAGCAATCCATCGCGCCACTTGCGGAGACGTGGATTGCTTCGCTGCGCTCGCAATGACGTGGAGAGAGCGTGCCGATTGCACGAACGTCGTAGGGTGGGCAAAGCGCAGCGTGCCCACCATCGCGCGCAGAGCGTCAGACGACCGCGGCGCGCCTGCTCGCCCTACGGATCTACGGCTTCGCGCCCTCGGCGGTCGGAAACACCACCCGGTCATCGGTGCGGCAATAGCGGTCGGCGAACATGCGGCCGACCGGGTGGTAGCGCTCCATGTGCACGCGCATGGCCTCGCGGTCCCACAGCTCGTCGCGGATGTAGAAGTGGATGCCTTCACCCATGATCAGCCGGCGGTCGTTGACGTCGATGATCTTCCAGGTCTTGCATTCCATCGCCCATGGCGCGTCGGCGAGGCGCGGCACCGCCACGCTGGTCGATGGCGCAAGCTTGAGCCCGAGATAATCGGGCTCGCCGACATCTGGCGGAAAGTCGCCGCTGGTCTCGTGCATCGCGTGCGCCAGCGGCTCGTCGGTCATGTTGACCACGAACTCGCCGGTACGCTCGATGTTGACAAGCGTATCCTTCACCCGCCCGTCCGGCCGCAGATTGACCGCGAACATGCAGAGCGGCGGGTCCTCGCAGAACACGTTGAAGAAGCTGAACGGCGCGGCATTGACAACGCCGGTTGGGCCTGTGCTCGTCACCCAGGCGATCGGTCGTGGCAGCACGAAGGATGCCAGCACCTTATAGCGCTCGCGGGGCTTCAGATCGCTGGCAGCGTATTCCATGAAGGCTCCTGTAGGGTGGGCAAAGCGAAGCGTGCCAACCATTCTGGCTCGGCTCGCGAGGGTGGGCACGCTTCGCTTTGCCCACCCTACGAATCGCCGCGCCCTTTACGGCATGCTCAGTTCGTGTCGGCCGACCACCATCCAATGCACCTCGTCCGGACCGTCGGCGAAGCGGAGGTGGCGGACGTCCTGGTACATTTCGGCCAGTGGCGTCCATTGCGAGATGCCGGTGGCGCCGTGCATCTGGATCGCCTGGTCGATGATCTTGCAGGCGCGCTCGGGGATCATGGCCTTGACCATGGAGACCCAGACGCGCGCTTCCTTGTTGCCGAGCACGTCCATCGCCTTCGCCGCTTTCAGCACCATCAGCCGCATCGCCTCGATCTCGCAGCGCGCCTGCGCGATGATCTGGAGATTGCCGCCGAGATGCGCGATCTTCTTGCCGAAGGCTTCACGGGTGAGGCCGCGCTGCACCATCATGTCGAGCGCCTTCTCCGCTTTGCCGATGGTGCGCATGCAGTGATGGATGCGGCCCGGCCCCAGGCGAACCTGGGAGATCTCAAAGCCGCGGCCTTCGCCGAGCAGCATGTTCTCCTTCGGCACCCGGACATTGTTGAAGCGCAGATGCATGTGTCCGCGCGGGGCATGATCCTGTCCGAACACATGCATGGGACCGAGGATCTCGACGCCGGGCGTGTCCTTTGGCACCAGGATCTGCGACTGCTGCTTGCTCGGCGGCGCGTCCGGATTGGTCTTCACCATCACGATCATGATCTTGCAGCGGGGATCGCCGAGGCCGGAGATGTAGTATTTCTCGCCGTTGATGACCCACTCGTCACCGACGAGCTTGGCGGTGGTGGAGATGTTCTTGGCGTCCGACGAGGCAACGTTGGGCTCGGTCATGGCGTAGGCCGAACGGATCTCGCCGTTCAGGAGCGGCTTCAGCCACTTCTCCTTCTGCTCCTTGGTGCCGACACGCTCCAGCACTTCCATGTTGCCGGTATCAGGCGCCGAGCAGTTCATGGTCTCGGAGGCCAGCGGGCTCTTGCCGAGCTCGGACGCGATATAGGCGTAGTCGAGATTGTTCAGGCCTTCGCCGGTCTCGGCGTCGGGCAGGAAGAAGTTCCAGAGGCCTTCCTCCTTGGCCTTCTTCTTGGCTTTCTCCAAAACCTCGATCTGGCCGTCGGTAAAGCTCCAGCGGTCCTTCTTGTTCTCGCCGTGCCGATAGAATTCGACCGACATCGGCTCGACGGTTTCCCGGATGAACTTCTTCACATGCTCAGGGACGGACCTGATCCGACATGCGGAGGTCGTTGAGCTCGTCGCCCGGATTGAGCGTGTAGTTGGTGGTCCGGGGTATGTAGGCGTGTTTCATGTTCTTCCTCCCATCGCCGAGATCGTTGCGGCCAACCATAGACGCGGTGGTTTCAAAGTGCGAGCGCGCTTTTTTCATGGGTGCCTGCGCTGACGCAGCGCAGGACGCCATTGCCGCATGACGGAATTCGAACAGCGTTTAAAACGCTGTGTAGCCGCCGTCGATCACGAAACAATCCGTCGTGTGATACGACGACGCATTGCTCATCAAGTAGACCGCGATGCCGCCGAAGTCGGAAGGCTCGCCGAAGCGGCGCACGGGGATGCGTGGCATCACATTGGCGACGAATTTCTCGTTCGACATGATGCCAGCCGTCATCTCGCTCTTGATCCAGCCGGGCAGGATCGCATTCGCGGTGACGCCATGGCGGGCAAGCTCGACGCCGAGGGCGCGCACGAGCGCGTTGATCGCGGCCTTGGTGCCGGCATAGTGCTCGTTGCGCGCGGTGCCGAACAGCGACGCCAGGCTCGAGGTGGCGACGAGGCGGCCGAAGGCGTCGCCGGCCTCGGCACGCTCGGTCATGTGGCGGGCGGCGGCCTGGAACACGTGGAAAACGCCGTCGAGATTGGTTGCGAACATGGTTCGCCATTCCTCCTCGGTGCGGTCGATGAAGGCGCGTCGTCCGCCGCCGCCGATCCCGGCATTGGCGAAGCAGCCATCGACGCGGCCGAAAGTGTCGAGCGTCGCCTTCATCGCATCCTGCACCGAGGCCGCATTACTGACATCGCAGATGCGGGTGTCGACCTTGCCGGGACCCGCCGCCATCGTTGCCGCAGCCGCCTTGTTCTTCTCGGCGTTGCGGCCCCAGATCGAGACATCGCAGCCGGCGGCATTCAGCGCCTGCGCGATGCCAAGCCCGATCCCGCCATTGCCACCGGTGATGACCGCGACGCGGCCGGAGAGGTCGAAGATGCTCATGGTATTTTTTCCTTGGCGTATTTCCCTGGGGTGTTTCCATTTGGCCTGACGCACGTTAATCGTGCATCCGAAAGCGAGGCGTGCTTGCTCCACCATGGACAAGCGCGTCTCAAAAATCAAATATGGGTCGAAGATTTGGCCCACCGCGTTACCCATGGCGCGGGTGCAACCCACGAGGAAACAATGCAATTTAAACATGTCACGCTCGATTTCGATGGACCGGTCGCGGTCCTCAAGCTCGACCATCAGGAAGTCATGAACGCGGTGTCGATCGACATGCTCGGCGGCCTCGCCGAGGCGCTCGATGCGATCGAGGACAAGCGGGACGAGGTGCGCTGCCTTGTGATCACCGGTGCCGGCCGCGCCTTCTGCACCGGCGCCAATCTGCAAGGACGAAACAACCAGACGCCGGGCAAGCGTAACGCAGGCGCGGCGCTGGAGACCGCGTTCCATCCGTTCCTGCGGCGGCTGCGCAATCTGCATTGCCCGATCGTCACCGCGGTCAACGGGCCGGCGGCGGGCGCCGGCATGAGCTTCGCGCTGATGGGCGACATGATCCTGTGCGCGCGTTCGGCCTATTTCCTGCAGGCGTTCCGCCGCATCGGTCTGGTGCCGGATTGCGGCTCGACCTGGCTCTTGCCGCGGCTGGTCGGCAAGGCGCGCGCGATCGAATTGTCGCTGATGGGCGAGCGGCTGCCGGCAGAGAAGGCGCTGGAATGGGGCCTCATCAATCGGCTCTACGACGACGGTGTGCTGATGGACGAGGCGATGAAGCTCGCGCATGAGCTTGCCAACGGCCCGACGGTCGCACTGTCGCTGATCCGCAAGCTCTATTGGGACAGCCCGGAGAATTCGTTCGAGGATCAGCTCGACCTGGAATACCAGTCCCAGCGGCTTGCCGGCACCACCGAGGATTTCAAGGAAGGCGTCACCGCGTTCCTCGAGAAGCGCCCGGCGAAGTTCAAGGGCAAATGATCGAGGCCGAGCTCGCGCGCTGCGTCGCGTCCTTCCGTCCGGGGGCGACCGGCGTCACCGGCGCCGCAAAACTTTCCGGCGGCGCCAGCCAGGAAACCTGGACGTTCGATATCGTGCATCCGGACGGCACTATCGGCGCAATCCTGCGCCGCGCGCCGCCGGGCTTTGGTGCAGCACCCTCGCGCGCGGCCGGGCTCGATGCCGAGGCGAGCTTGATGCAGCTCGCGCACGACGCCGGCCTGCCGTCGCCGCGCGTGCTGCACGTGCTGAATCCGGAGGAGGGACTCGGCACCGGCTTCATCATGGCGCGCATTGAGGGCGAGACCATCGCGCGGAAAATCCTGCGCGACGAGCAGTTTGCGAAGGCGCGGCCGCTGCTGGCGCGCCAGCTCGGCAAGGTCGCTGCCGGCATCCACGGCTTGCCGGCGGCGAAGCTGCCGAAGCTGCGGCAGATGACGGCGACCAAGGAGATCGGCGATCTCGAGCGCGAATATCGCGGCTTCGACTGGCCGCGCCCGGTGTTCGAGCTGGCGCTGCGTTGGCTGCGCGACCACGATCCCGGTCCATCGGACGAGGTGACGCTGGTGCACGGCGATTTCCGTCATGGCAACCTTATCATTGGTCCCGACGGCGTGCGCGCGGTGCTGGACTGGGAGCTCGCGCATTTCGGCGATCCGATGGAGGATCTCGGCTGGATCTGCGTCAACTCCTGGCGCTTCGGCGAGATCGACAAGCCGGTCGGCGGCTTCGGTTCGCGCGAGGAACTGTTCGCAGGTTACGAGGAGACCGGCCGCAAGGTCGATCCTGTCAGAGTAATGTTCTGGGAAGTGATGGGTACGCTGCGCTGGGGCGTGATGTGCTGCGGCATGATGCAGCGCTTCCGCTCTGGCCCCGACCATTCCATGGAGCGCGCGATGATCGGCCGCCGTGCGTCGGAGACCGAGATCGATCTGCTCAGGCTATTGGCACCGCGAGGGCGTTGAGATGCAGGATGAACCGACACCCAACGAGCTGATCAAGGCGGTCGCCGATTTTCTGCGCAGCGAGATCGCGCCTGCGATCGAAGGCCACAACGCGTTCAAGCTACGCGTCGGCATCAACGCGCTCGACCTGGTGATACGGCAGCTAACGCTCGCGCAAGCGGCCGATGCTGCCGAGGCTGCGCGGCTGCAGAAATTGCTCGGCACCGATGGTTCGCTGTTCGAGCTGAACCGTGCGCTTTCGGAGAAGATCGCAAAAGGCGAGATTGATCTGCAGACACCGGGGCTGGCCGAGCATCTCTGGCAGACCACAATGGACAAGCTAGCCGTCGACCAGCCGAACTATGGGTCCTACAAGCGAGAGCTGGGCGACACAACGAGATCGTAGTTATGTCGTCATGCCCGGGCTTGTCCCGGGCATCCACGTGCTTCTTCATCGAAGTGCCAAAGAACGTGGATGGCCGGGACAAGCCCGGCCATGACGGAGAGGGCAGATAACTTACTTCCCCACCCACTTCGGCGGGCGCTTCTCGGCAAACGCCTTCGGGCCCTCGATGTAATCCTGCGAGGCTGCCATCGCCTTCACCGCGCGGTAATCGCGCTGCTCGTTGATTGCCTGCTCCAGCGACACGGCCAGGCCGCGTTCGATGGTCTGCTTGGAGGCGCGGATCGACATCGGCGAGTTCTTGCAGATGGTCTCGGCCCAGCGCACGGCAGCGGCGAGCGCTTCGCCCTGCGGCACGACCTCGTTGACGAAGCCGAGCTCGTGGCCTTCCTTCGCGCTGACGTGGCGCGCGGTGAGGATCATGCCCATCGCGCGCTTCAGCCCGATCTGCCGCGGCAATCGGTGCAGGCCGCCGGCGAGCGCGGCGAGACCGACGCGCGGTTCCGGCAGCGCGAAGGTCGCGTTCTCGGCGGCAATGATGAGGTCGCAGGCGAGCGCGATCTCGAAGCCGCCGCCCATCGCCACGCCATTGACGGCGGCGATGATCGGCTTGTCGCAGTCGAAGCGCGAGGTCAGCCCACCGAAGCCGCCCTTGTCCCAGCCGCGCTTGCCGCCTGCCGCCTGCCATTTCAAATCGTTGCCGGCGCAGAACGCCTTGTCGCCGGCACCGGTGACGATCGCGACCCATTGCTCGGGATCGGCGGAAAAGTCGTCGAACACCTTGTTGAGCTCGAAATGTGCCTCGATATGCAGCGCGTTGTACACCTCGGGGCGCGACAGCGTTACGATCGTGATCGGGCCCTTGCGTTCCACCTTCGAGAATTTCAGATCCATATTCGCTCCCGCTGATTTTCTGTGGCGAAGAATATTGGCCGCGATATTAGCGCCGGCTTGGGGTTTGATGCCACTCAATTACGCAAGCAAGGCGCGCATGCCAAGCGCGACGTGATTGCTTGACTTGAGCGCCGTATTCTCACCTTAATCGACGAAGCAGGAGCGCGCAGCGCCTAAACGCAAAACGACAATCAACGATATCTCCGGGAGAGACTGCCTTGGATTTCAACCTGCCGGCCGACCTCGTCGCCTATCTCGCCGAACTCGATGCCTTCATCGCGCGCGAGATCAAGCCGCTGGAGGAGGCCGACAATAATATCCGCTTCTTCGACCACCGCCGCGAATGGGCGCGCACCGATTTCGACAATGGCGGCCTGCCGCGGCACGAATGGGAGGCGCTGCTGCGCAAAGCAAAGGACCGCGCCGATGCCGCGGGCCATCTACGCTTCGCGATCCCGAAACGCTATGGCGGCAAGGACGGCTCCAACCTCTGGATGGCCGTGATCCGCGAGCATTTTGCCTCCAAGGGTCTAGGCCTGCACAACGACCTGCAGAACGAGCATTCGATCGTCGGCAATTTCCCTGTCGTCACCATGCTGGACCGCTACGGCAGCGACGCGCAGAAGGCGATGATCGACGGCTCGATCACTGGCAAATACCGCATCACCTTCGGCCTCACCGAGCCCGACCACGGTTCCGATGCGACATATATGGAGACCAAGGCGGAGCCTGCGACCCGGGACAACGTCAAGGGCTGGCTGATCAACGGCGAGAAGATGTGGACCACGGGCATGCATGTCGCGACCCACTGCGCGCTGTTTGCGCGCACGTCAGGCAATGATGGCGACGCGCGCGGCATCACCTGCTTCCTGGTGCCGGCGAAATCGGAAGGCGTGAAGGTCGAGCAATACATGTGGACCTTCAACATGCCGACCGATCATCCCCGCGTCAGCTTCACGGATGTGTTCGTGCCTGAGGATGCGTTGTTCGGCGAGGTCGGCCGCGGGCTGTCGCTGGCGCAGTGCTTCGTGCACGAGAACCGCATCCGCCAGGCCGCGAGCTCGCTCGGCGCTGCCGTCTACTGCATCAACGAAAGCGTCAACTATGCGCGGGAGCGAAAGCCGTTCGGCAAGGCGCTGGCCGAGAACCAGGCGATCCAGTGGCCGCTGGTCGAACTCGCCACGCAAGCGGAGATGCTGCGTCTCTTGATCCGCAAGACCGCCTGGGAAATGGACCAGCTCACCCAGGCGCAGGTCGAGCACACGCTCTCCGACAAGGTCTCGATGTGCAACTACTGGGCAAACCGCCTCTGCTGCGAGGCCGCCGACCGCGCCATGCAAGTCCACGGCGGCATGGGCTATTCACGCCACAAACCGTTCGAGCACATCTACCGCCACCACCGCCGCTACCGCATCACGGAAGGCAGCGAGGAAATCCAGAAGCGCAAGGTGGCGGGCTTCCTGTTCGGCTATATGGGAGCGGGGAAGCGCTAGCCCCGCACTCCACTGTCGTCCTCGCGAAGGCGGGGACCCATAACCACAAGTGGATGTGATAAGCAAAGCTGTAACTGCTTGCTCGCGCCACAACGCCGCCCTGTGGTTATGGGTCCCGGGTCGCGCTTCGCTTGCCCGGGGACGACGGCCACCGCGCGGGTCACCCCCGCGCCGCGCGATCCTTCTCGTTCTGCGCCTTGATCGAGTCGCGGGCCTGGGTCCAGTCGTCGTCGCTCCATTCGCGGAGCTGATAGAAATTGCCGCCCATGGCGAGCGCCTGGGCGCCGTCCATTGCGATGGTCTCGCCGTTGATCCAGTCGCAACCGCCGGAGATCAGGAACACGGCGAGGTTCTGCAATTCCTCCATGGTGCCGACGCGGCCCATCGGGTTCATCGCTTTGGTCCGCGCGCCGGCTTCGTCGCCCGGCTTGATGCGCTTGCTCATGCCTTCGGTCGGGATCTCGCCGGGCGCGATGGTGTTGAGGCGGATGCCGTGTTTGCCCCATTCGATCGCAAGCGACATAGTCATGGCGTGGATCGCAGACTTGCTCATCGCCGACGGCACCACATAGGGCGAGCCGTTGCGCACCCAAGTGACGCTGATCGACACCACATTGCCGCGCTGCTTGCCGGCGATCCAGCGTCGCCCGACCGCATGGGTGACGTAGAACGTGCCGTGCATCACGATATTGGCGACCGCATCGAAGCCGCGCGGCGAGAGCTCTTCGGAGCGCGAGATGAAATTGCCGGCGGCGTTGTTGATGAGGTCGGTGAGGGGGCCGCTGGTCGTCCAGATCGCCTCGACCATCTCGTCGACGGCCAGTGCATTGCGGATATCGACGCCGTGGCTGACCACGCGCCCGCCATACTGGTCCATCAACTCGGTCGCGGTCTCGTCGCAGACGATCTTGCGGCGGCCGCAGATATGCACTTCGGCCCCCAACTGCAGGAATTTGGCGGCCATGGACTTGCCGAGACCGGTACCACCCCCGGTCACGAGGATACGCCGTCCGGCGAGAAGCTGATCTGTGAACATGGTTTCCACCCAAAGGGGATTGTCAGTTAATTGGTCGATTGACTAAAACCGGCAACGGCCCTTCTGTAAAGCGCCATCAAGAACAGCGGAGGACAATTCCATGGAGCAACGCGTCACGATCTCGGTTTCCGACGGGATCGCCGATGTCCGGCTGGTGCGCGCGGACAAGATGAATGCGCTGGATGCCCCGATGTTCGAGGCGCTGGTGGCCGCGACCGAGCGCCTTTCGACCGAAAAAGGCGTCCGGGTGGTAGTATTGTCCGGGGAGGGGCGGGCGTTCTGCGCCGGCCTCGACATGGGACGTTTCGCCGCGATGAAGGAGAAGGGCGGCAACGGGATCGCCGGCGGCGAAACGCGCGACCTGACCGTCCGGACCCACGGCGAGGCCAATTTCCCGCAACAGGCGGTGTGGGGCTGGCGGCAGCTCCCGGTGCCGGTCATCGCCGCGGTTCACGGCGTAGCCTTCGGCGGCGGCTTCCAGCTCGCGCTCGGCGCCGACATGCGGTTCCTCAGCGCTGATGCGCGGATGTCGATCATGGAGATCAAATGGGGCCTGGTGCCCGACATGGCGGGCACGCCGATCCTCGCCACGCTGGTGCGCGACGACATCTTGCGCGAGCTCACCTATACGGGGCGCATCTTCTCGGCCCAGGAGGCGCTGAGCTATGGACTTGCGACCCGGGTGTGCGACGATCCGCGCGCCGCGGCCTTCGATGTCGCGCGTGAGATCGCCGGCAAGAGCCCGGATGCGGTCCGCGCGGCCAAGCGCCTGCTGAACAAACTGTCGGTCGATCCGGGTCCTGCGCTACTCGCCGAGTCCGTCGAGCAGCAGAAGCTGTTGGGCAGCCCGAACCAGACGGAAGCGGTCCGGGCCAACATCGACAAGCGCCCGCCGCGCTTTGTGGATGCGTGAGCCGCCACGCACCGCCCTCATCCCGAGGAGCCGCGCAAGCGGCGTCTCGAGGGATGGGCCGCGGGTGGGACATCCGGGGCCTCATGGTTCGAGACGGCGCTGCGCGCCTCCTCACCATGAGGGGTCATCGTCGGAGCAAGTCGACACAAGCACGCAGCAAAGAACAATAACAATGAGCGAAACCTCCCAACTCTTCCTCGGCATCATCAGCGGCGATCACAGGCGCACGCATCAAGAAGTCGCCGAGCGCACTGAGCGCATCGCCAGCGGCTTGCGGAAGCTCGGCGTCCGCGAGGGCGACAGCGTGTGCATGTTGATGCGCAACGACATCACCTTCATCGAGGCCGCCTATGCCGCAATGCGGCTCGGAGCCTATGGCGTGCCGATCAACTGGCATTTCAAGCCGGAAGAGATCAACTACGTGCTGACGGATTCCGGCACGAAGGTGCTGATCGCGCATGCCGATATGCTGCATCCGCTGCGGGATGCTATCCCTGCCGGCGTCACCGTGCTGAGCGTGCCGACGCCGCCGGAAATCCTGGCGAATTACAAGATCAATCCCGATCATCTCGGCGTGCCGGATTTCGCTGTTGATTTCGAGCCCTGGCTCGCGAAGCACCCACGCTATGACGGCCCGGTGGTGCCGCAGCCGCAGAACATGATCTACACCTCGGGCACGACAGGCCATCCCAAGGGCGTCCGCCGCTTCGCGCCGACACCGGAGCAGGCGGCCAATGCGGAAGCGATGCGCGCCATGATCTATGGCCTCAGGCCTGGCGTCCGCGCGCTGCTGCCGGGTCCGCTCTATCATTCCGCGCCGAATTCCTTCGGCCTCCGTTCCGGCCGGCTCGGGGGCGCGCTGCTGATGATGCCGCGCTTCGATGCGGAAGATTTCCTGGCCCTGGTCGAGGAGCAGCGGGTCGACACCGTCTTCATGGTGCCGACCATGTTCATCCGCCTGATGAAGCTGCCCGAGAAAGTGCGCAGGAAATATGACGTGTCCTCGCTGCGCCATGTCATCCATGCCGCCGCGCCCTGTCCGGCCGATATCAAGCGCGCGATGATCGAGTGGTGGGGGCCGGTGATCTATGAGTTCTACGGCTCGACCGAGTCCGGCGCGGTGACGTTCGCGAATTCCGAGGATGCGCTGAAGAAGCCCGGCACCGTCGGCAAGATCTCACCCGGCGCCGAGCTGCGCTTCATCGGCGAGGACGGCAAAGTGCTGCCATCAGGCGAGATCGGCGAGATCTATTCGCGCATCGCGGGCAATCCGGACTTCACCTATCACAACAAGCCGGACAAGCGCGTCGAGATCGACCGCGACGGGTTCGTCACATCAGGCGACGTCGGCTATATCGACGAGGACGGTTACGTCTTCATCTGCGACCGCAAGCGCGACATGGTGATCTCGGGCGGGGTCAACATCTATCCGGCAGAGATCGAGGCGGTGCTGCATGCCGTTCCCGGCGTGCATGATTGCGCGGTGTTCGGTATCCCCGATGCCGAATTCGGCGAGGCGCTGATGGCGGTGGTCGAGCCGCAAACAGGGGCCAAGCTGGACGTCGCCTCGGTCCGCGCCCAGCTCAAGGCGTCGCTCGCCGACTACAAGGTGCCCAAGCACATCGAAATCGCGACCAACCTGCCGCGCGAGGATTCCGGAAAGATCTTCAAGCGCCGCCTCCGCGATCCCTATTGGGAACAGGCAGGCAGGAGGATTTGACTTTCCGTCGTCCCGGGCTTGACCCTCCCGACCCTCATGGTGAGGAGGCGCGCAGCGCCGTCTGGAACCATGAGGCCACGATCGTACCCGCGGCCCATCCTTCGAGACGCCGCTTACGCGGCTCCTCAGGATGAGGATGGAGATGGGGCGGGCGGCGCAACATCTCGTGTGCGCCGCCCCCAACTTCGTCTTGCGCTGCGGCAAAAAAGTTGCACACTCCGCACCTGCCGGGCAGTTGCTGGAGCGATCAGCCAATGTCTCCCCAGACCACGTCTTCCGAGACCGATGTCCGCGCCAATCGCGCTGAGGACAGCCAGGCGCTCGAGGAGGATGCGCGACTGCGCAATGACATCCGCCTGCTCGGGCGCGTCCTCGGCGACACCGTGCGCGACCAGGAGGGCGCCGACGTCTTCGACCTGGTGGAACGCATCCGGCAGACCTCGATCCGGTTCCATCGGGATGAAGACCGGCAGGCGCGGGGGGAACTGGAAACCATCCTCGACAGCATGTCGATCTCGGAAACGGTGCGGATCGTCCGCGCCTTCAGCTATTTCTCCCACCTCGCCAACATCGCCGAGGACCAGAACAACATTCGCCAGATGCGGGGGCGGGGAGCAGCCGCGCCGCGTCCGAGCCTGCTGGCGCAGGCCGTGGACCATGCGCAGCGGGCCGGTTTCAGCCCGGACGATTTGCGCCGCTTCTTCAAGGGTGCCCTGGTCAGCCCCGTTCTGACCGCTCATCCGACCGAGGTCCGGCGCAAGAGCACGATGGACCGCGAGATGGAAGTTGCACGCCTGCTCGACCGGCGCGAGCGGTTGCAGATGACGCCGGAAGAGAGCGAGGCCAGCGACGAGCAGCTTCGCCGCGCCGTGGTGACGCTATGGCAGACCAATCTGTTGCGCCGGACCAAGCTTACGGTGCTGGACGAGGTCACCAACGGATTGTCGTTCTACGACTACACGTTCCTCCACGAGGTGCCGCGGCTGCATTGCGCGCTGGAGGACCGGCTCAACAAGGAAGGCGGCGAGCCCGGCGAACTCGCATCCTTCCTGAGGATGGGAAGCTGGATCGGCGGCGACCGCGACGGCAACCCGTACGTCACCGCCGACGTCATGCGCGGCACGCTGCGGCTGCAGTCGAGCCGGATATTGAGCTTCTATCTGGAAGAGCTGCACGTACTCGGCGCCGAATTGTCGTTGGCCAAGAACCTCGCCGATGTTTCTGACGAACTGCGTGTGCTCGCCGAGCGCTCGCCCGATCCTTCGCCGCACCGGAGCGGCGAGCCGTATCGGCTCGCGGTATCCGGCATCTACGCCCGGCTGACCGCGACCGCCGAGAAGCTGCAGGTCGAGATCACGCGGCGGCCGGTCGGCAGGGCCGAGCCCTATACAAACGTCAACGAGATCAAGGCCGATCTCGACGTGCTCGACCGTTCGCTGATCGCAAACAACTCCGCCGTCATCGCGCGCGGACGCTTGCGGCTGCTGCGGCGCGCGGTGGATTGCTTCGGTTTCCATCTCGCCCGCCTCGACATCAGGCAAAACTCCGCGGTGCATGAGCGCACCGTCGCCGAACTGCTCGATACCGCGATCCCCGGCATGTCCTACATGGCGCTCAGCGAGGACGCCCGCATCAACCTGTTGCTCGGCGAGCTTCGCAGCGCGCGTCCGCTGTCGTCGCCCTTCGTGAAATACAGCGAGGAGACGCAGGGCGAACTCGCGGTGTTCCGGGCCGCCGCCGAAGCGCATGCGACCTTCGGCACGGAGGCGATTTCCCAATGCATCATCTCGATGTGCAAAGGCATGTCCGACATGCTTGAGGTCGCCGTGCTGCTGAAGGAGGTCGGGCTCATCAACCCCTCCGGCCGCAGCGCCATCAACATCGTGCCGCTGTTCGAGACCATCGAGGATCTGCAGGCCTCCAGCGGCATCATGGACCGCATGCTGGCGCTGCACGATTATCGCCGATTGGTGGACAGCCGCGGCGGCGTGCAGGAGGTGATGCTCGGCTATTCCGACAGCAACAAGGACGGCGGGTTCGTCACTTCCGGCTGGGAGCTCTACAAGGCGGAAATCGGCCTCGTCGAGGTATTTGAGCGCCATCACGTGCGCCTGCGCCTGTTCCATGGCCGCGGCGGCTCGGTCGGCCGCGGCGGCGGCCCGAGCTATGACGCCATCATCGCCCAGCCCGGCGGCGCCGTGAACGGCCAGATCAGGATCACCGAGCAGGGCGAGATCATATCGAGCAAATATTCCAACGCCGAAGTCGGCCGCAACAATCTGGAGATCCTTGCCGCCGCGACGCTCGAGACCAGCCTGCTGCAGCCCAGGCAAAGCGCGCCGCGCGCCGAATATCTGAAGGCGATGGAGCAGCTTTCGGCGCTTGCCTTCAAGGCCTACCGCGGTCTGGTCTACGAGACCGACGGCTTTGCCGATTATTTTTGGGGCTCGACGGTCATCAACGAGATCGCGACGCTCAACATCGGCAGCCGACCGGCGTCGCGCAAGAAGACCCGCGAGATCGAGGACCTCCGCGCCATTCCCTGGGTGTTCTCCTGGGCGCAGTGCCGGCTGATGCTGCCGGGCTGGTATGGCTTCGGCAGCGCGGTTGAGGCCTGGATCGCGGAGCATCCGGAGCAGGGCATGCCATTCCTGCAGGAGCTCTACCGGGAGTGGCCGTTCTTTCGCACGCTGCTCTCCAACATGGACATGGTGCTGGCAAAGAGCTCGATCGCGATCGCCTCGCGCTACGCCGAACTGGTGCCGGATGCCGAATTGCGTGAGAAGATTTTCGGCCGCATCCGCCGCGAATGGCATCTCTCGATCGAGACGCTGCTGGACATCATGGGCCATGAGCGGCTGTTGCAGGGCAACCCGCTGCTCGAACGCTCGATCCGCAACCGCTTCCCCTATCTCGACCCGCTCAACCACGTACAGGTGGAGCTGTTGAAGGAGCATCGCGCGCAGAACCCGGACGAGCAGGTGCTGCGCGGCATCCAGCTCACGATCAACGGGATATCCGCGGGGTTGAGGAATAGCGGGTAGCGAAGGGCGAATAGCGAATGGCGAGTAGCGAATAGACGTCTCCTATTCGCTATTCGCCACTCCCTATTCGCCGACTGCGTCAGCAGTTATGCGCGCCTTGCGTCTCCACATAGACCGCATAGAGCGACTGGCTCGCGGTCATGAACAGGCGGTTGCGCTTCTTGCCGCCGAAGCAGACGTTGGCGCAGGTCTCCGGCAGCAGGATCTGGCCGATGCGAGTGCCGTCGGGCGCGAACACCTGCACACCGTCATAGCCCGGACCGACCCAGCCGGCGCCGACCCAGATGTTGCCGTCGATGTCGACCCGCAGGCCGTCGGGGAAGCCTGACTTGCCGTCGAGCTTCATGTCGATCAATTGCTTCGGATTGGACAGCTTGTCGCCATTGATGTCGTAGCTCCAGACCACGTTGTTGGCATTCGGATAGTGCGTGATGCCGGTATCGCAGACATAGAGCTTCTTGTAGTCATGGCTGAAGGCGATGCCGTTCGGCTTGAACGGCTCGTCGGCAACCTTGGTGATCTGACCGGACTGGCCGTCGACCCGGTACACCGCCTCCTTCTGGTAGGGCTGCACCGAATTGGTGTTGGCGCGCTGCCCCTCGTAGATCGAGATCGCGCCATAGCCGGGATCGGTGAACCAGATCGACTTGTCGTTGGGGTGAGCCACCATGTCGTTCGGCCCGTTCAGCGGCTTGCCGTTGGCTTCCTGGGCCAGCACCGTCACCGTGCCGTTGTGCTCGAAACGCACCAGCCGCGTACGTTCGGCCGAAATCTGCCGTCCCTCGAAATCGAAGGAGTTGCCGTTGGCCTCGTTCGACGGTTTGCGGAATTGCTCGGAGATGTGGCCGTCGTCGTCGAGATAGCGAAGCTGCCGGTTGGCGGGGATGTCGCTCCAGACCAGATATTGCCCCTGCGCGTTCCAGGCGGGCCCCTCGGCCCACAGGCAGCCCGTATAGAGACGCTTGATCGCGGTGTTGCCGACCTTGGCTTTGAAGCGCTTCGGATCGATCACGACGATATCAGGGTCGGGATAGCGCTGCGGCTCCGCATTGCGACCGAAATCGCGGGCGAAGGCTTCCGGCGCCACCGCCGCAGTTGCAGCAATCGCCGTTGCACTGCGCAAAAGCGTCCGGCGGTCGAGCCCGATCGAGCCGCCGTCCTGCAGGTTGGGTGAATTGTTTGGATTGTTCATGACTTCCTCCCAGGCTTTTTTGTTGTTGGGAAGGAACTCATGCGCCCGCAATCCGGCATAATGCGGGCAGCCGTGATGGATCAACCAGAGATAGGCGTCGTCCCGGCAGCAAGCCGGGACGACGTTGTCATGAAAGTATCAGCGTAGGCGGCGGCCGGTAGGGTGGGCAAAGCGAAGCGTGCCCACCATCTAACGGCGTGCTCGGAATGGTGGGCACGCTGCGCTTTGCCCACCCTACGTCTTACCCAAGCTTCAGATCGGGTCCCAGCCGAAGATGTCGGCGGAGCGGTCGAGCTCGTAGAACGAGCCCTTGAGCGCCGGCATGCCGTGTTCGGCGATGGTCTGCGGCGTCCAGCCTTCGCCGCGGTGCACCGAGCGCAGCGGCCGCGACTGGCCCATCAGGAAGATCTCGTTCATGCGGACCGCAAAGATCTGCCCGGTGACCTCCTTGGCGGCGTCGCTGAGCAAATAGGCGCAGACCGGTGCGACCTTCTCCGGCCCCATCTGCTTCATCCTCTCCACGCGCGCCTTCTCGGCGTCGGTCTCGGTTGGAATGGTGCCGATCATGCGGGTCCAGGCGAACGGGGAGACGCAGTTGGAGCGCACGTTGAAGCGGCTCATGTCGAGCGCGATCGACTTCGACAGGCCGACGATACCGAGCTTGGCGGCGGCGTAGTTGGCCTGGCCAAAATTGCCGATCAGGCCCGAGGTCGAGGTGAAGTGCACGAAGGAGCCGCTCTCCTGCTCGCGGAACAGCCGCGCCGCGGCGTGGCTGACGTAGAAAGAGCCCATCAGATGGACCTTGATGACGGCCTCGAACGCTTCCACGCTCATGCGGTGGAAGATCATGTCGCGCAGGATGCCGGCATTGTTGACGACGCCGTCGAGCCGGCCGAAATGATCGGTCGCGGTCTTCACGATCTTGCTGGCCGGGATCGCTTCCGCAACCGACTCGAAATTGGCGACCGCGGTGCCACCGCGCTTCTTGATTTCCTCGACCACCTCCTCGGCTGGGGCGGCGCTCGATCCCGCGCCGTCGGACGTGCCGCCGGGATCGTTGACCACGACCTTGGCGCCTTCAGCGGCGCAGAGCAGCGCGATCTCGCGCCCGATGCCCCGGCCCGCGCCGGTGACGATGATGACCTTGTCCTGCAGTGATTTTGTCATGTGGGTTCTCCGCTCTCTGTTTCGCTTCAAGCCGTCATTCCGGGGC
Source organism: Bradyrhizobium sp. LeoA1Lang (assembly GCF_055413685.1). NCBI lineage: Bacteria > Pseudomonadati > Pseudomonadota > Alphaproteobacteria > Hyphomicrobiales > Nitrobacteraceae > Bradyrhizobium > Bradyrhizobium sp. LeoA1Lang. Next base: position 17,349 of record NZ_JBVAPG010000030.1, read on the forward strand.
GCGCGAAGCGCGAACCCGGAATCCATTTTGCCGCGCGATGGATTCCGGGCCTGCGCCTATCGGCGCATCCCGGAATGACGGGCTGTTACTTCTCGTTCGTGAAGATGATCGTGCCTGACGCCGCGAACATGCCGCCGACGCCATGGCAGACCGAGATCTTCGCGTCCTTGACCTGCGCCGGCGCAATCCCGCGCATCTGGCGCACGCTCTCCTGCAGCGCGTACATGCCGTACATGCCCGAATGCATGTAGGAGAGGCCGCCGCCATTGGTGTTGAGTGGCAGCTTGCCGCCGGGGCGCGTGTTGCCGTCCGCGATGAACTTGCCGGTCTCCTCGTGCGGCATGAAGCCGAGATCGCCGAGGCCAAAGAGCGGCAGGTGCGCAAAGGCGTCGTAGATCATGAGATGGTCGACGTCCTTGTGGGTGATGCCGGCCTCCTTGAAGGCGAGGGGGCCTGCGACCTTGAAGGCGCGCGAGGAGTTGAAGGTCTCCATCTGGCTGACCATCGGCGTTTCCACGCTCTCGCCGGTGCCGAGGATGTAGACCGGCTTCTGCGGGAAATCCTTGGCCCGATCGGCTGATGTCAGGATGAGCGCGCCGCCGCCATCGGTGACGAGGCAGCACTGCAGGAGGCGGAACGGATAGGCGATCATCCGCGAGTTCAGGACGTCGGCAACCGTGATCGGGTCCTTCATGGTCGCGCGCGGATTCTTCGCGGCCCATTCGCGCTGCACGACGGCGACCATGGCGATCTGCTCATGGGTGATGCCGTAGGTCTTCATGAAGCGCAGTACCGGGATCGGGAACATGCTCGGCGGCCCGTACACGCCGAACGGTGCCTCGAACTGGCCGTTGAGGCTGTCCGGCGGCGTGGAGCGCGGCTGCTTGCCGATCATCGACTTGCCGCTCTCGGCGTGCGTGATCAGCACGGTCTTGCACAGGCCGGCCTCGATCGCGGCCGCGGCATGGCGGACATGCAGCATGAACGAGCAGCCGCCGACCGAGGTGCCGTCGACCCAGGTTGGCTTGATGCCGAGGTAGTGGCAGACCTGCTGTGGCGTCTCGACCGCGGTGGCGAAACCGTCGATGTCGGACAGCTTCAGCCCCGCATCGGCGATGGCATTGAGCGCCGCATCCGCGTGCAACTGGAGCTGCGACATATTGGGGATGACGCCGAGCTCGGTGGTCTCGGCCGCGCCGACGACGGCAACCTGGTTCCTGCGCATCTCTTTAACCCTTCGCCGGACGGAACAAAGGAAGCGTGATCTTGTCGTCGAGCTTCTCGAACGCGACTTCCAACTTCATGTCGAGCTCGAGCGCTTCCGGCGTCTGCGGGCAGTCGATGATATTGCTCATCATGCGCGGGCCCTCATCGAGTTCGACCACCGCAATGGCGTAAGGCGGCGTGAAGCCGGGCGCGGCGGGACGGTGGTTGATGACGTAGCTGTAGAGTGTGCCTTTGCCGCTTGCCTTGAACATGCTGACCTTGCGCGAGGCGCAGGACGGGCAGAACGGGCGAGGCGGAAAGTAGACATGCGAGCAGGCGTCGCAGCGCTGCAGGCGCAATTCGCCGACCTGCGTGCCATCCCAGAAATGCTGGGTTTCCGGCGTCGGTTTCGGTTTTGCGCGTGCAGCTTCGGCCATTCGGCATCCTCCCTGGATCAGGCCGTCAGGCCTCGTTCAAAAACGTGATGCGACAATTGACTATCGGTCGTCAACGGTCCAGCGTTTGCAATCGCATGGCGGTATTCCGAAGACGACAGCGCGCTTGTATGCCAGCCTGTCTCAGGCAATAGTCCGCCACGCGGCAAATCCGCCGCGCCGCGCCTCAAACAACGTTCGACGCCAGAAGAGACCTGAAATCGAAAGCCATGCCTGACAATCCGACCCTTGCCTCACTCGCCGCAGACCTCGAGAGCGGCCGCCTCACGGCCCGCCAACTGGTCGAGCAGTGCCTCGCCAAGATCGCCGATCCCGCGGGCGAGGGGCAGCGCGTCTTCATTCACGTCGACAAGGAAGCCGCGCTCGAGGCTGCCGATGCGATGGACCGCCTGCGCAAGGCGCATGCGGCGCCGTCGCCCTTCGCCGGCATCCCGGTTTCGATCAAGGACCTCTTCGACATCAAGGGGCAGGTGACCCGCGCCGGCTCCCGCGCGCTGGAGGATTCCGCGCCGGCGGAAGCCGACGCGCCGGTGGTGGCGCGGCTTCGCGCAGCCGGCTTTGTCGTGATCGGCCGCACCAACATGACCGAATTTGCCTATTCCGGCATCGGCATCAATCCGCATTACGGCACGCCGAAGAGCGCCTACAACCGCAGTGTCGGCCATGTGCCCGGCGGCTCGTCGTCGGGTGCGGCGGTCTCGATCGCCGACGGCATGGCCTTTGGCGCGCTCGGCACCGATACCGGCGGCTCCTGCCGCATCCCTGCGGCCTTCAACGGCATCGTTGGCTACAAGCCGACGCAGCGGCGCATCCCGCTCGATGGTGGTGTGCCGCTGTCGTTCTCGCTCGACAGCTATGGGCCGCTCGCCAATTCCGTCGCCTGCTGCGCAACGCTCGATGCGGTGCTCGCGAGCGAGCCGGTGACGCCGCTGCAGCCGCGGCCGGTGAAGGGCCTGCGGTTCGCGGTGCCGACCACGGTTGCGCTCGATGACCTCGATGATGCCGTGGCAAAGACGTTCGACCGAGCGCTCGCGGCGCTGTCGAAGGCGGGTGCGCTGATCGAGAAGATCGAGGTGCCGGAGTTCCTCGATGTCGGCATCATGAACGCCAAGGGCGGCTTTGCGGCTTCCGAGAGCTATGCCTGGCACCGCTATCTGCTCGCCAGCAAGGGCGACATCTATGACCCCCGCGTCGCCACGCGCATCATGCGCGGCGAGGGATATCTGGCCGCCGACTACATCGATCTGCTCAATGCGCGAAAATCCTTCATCGCACGCACCGAGAAGCGCATCGCGCCCTATGATGCGCTGCTGCTGCCGACCACGGCCAATGCGCCGCCGAAGATCGCCGACCTCGATGACGACAAGGCGTTCACCGCGGAGAATCTGCGCGCGTTGCGTAACTGCACGTTGATCAACGTGCTCGACGGCTGCGCGATCTCGCTGCCGGCCCATCGTGAAGATGATGTGCCGGTAGGTCTGATGGTCGCCGCCGCAGGCGGATCGGATCGCCGCATCTTCGAGATCGCGGCCGCAATGGAGACCATCATCCGTGTATGACCTCGCTTTCACCATCGACGACAAGGGCATGGCGACGCCACTGACGCTCGCCATCGACCAGGCCGTGATCGCCGGCTGGACCGGTCGCGATCCGGTGGCGCGCGACAAGCATATCGCCGAGCTAGAGGCGATCGGCATTGCGCGGCCGGCGACGACGCCGATCTATTACCGCTGCTCGGCGCGGCGGCTGACCACCGAGGACACGATCGAAGTCTGCGGCGAGGATTCCAGCGGCGAGGTCGAGTTCGTCTTGATCGGCTGGCAGGGCCGCATCTTCGTCGGCTGCGGCTCCGATCACACCGACCGCAAAGTCGAGAGCTACAGCGTCACCGTCTCAAAACAGATGTGCGACAAGCCGATCGCCTCCGAACTGTGGGAGCTGGAGGATGTCATCGACCACTGGGACCAGATGATCCTGCGCTCCTGGGCCTGGATCGATGGCGAGCGCGTGCTCTACCAGGAAGGCACGCTCGACGGCATGCTGCCGGTGAAGGAACTGATCGCGCGCGGCTTCGGCGACAAAGGCCTGCCCGACGGCTGCGCCATGTTCGGCGGCACTTTCGCCGCCAAGGGCGGCATCCGCCCGGCGAGCCGGTTCGAGTTCGAGCTGGAGGATCCGGTGCTGAAGCGAACGATCCGCCACGCGTATGACGTGGTGACGCTGCCGGTTTTGGGGTAGGTAGTCGCCCCATCGTCATTGCGAGCGCAGCGAAGCAATCCATGCCGCAGCGGGCGGAGAGATGGATTGCTTCGCTGCGCTCGCAATGACGCCGCAATATCGGAAATCGGGTGGTTGATAGTCCGCGGATCTGCCACCACCTCGGGACCAAAGCGAGCATTGTGGTTTGACGGCTGATTTATTCGATAGCGTTGCCGAGCGTCCGGCGCGGGAGGTGATCGCGGAAGGCGCGATGATCCTGCGCGGATTTGCGCTTGCGGTTGAGCCCGAGCTGATCCCGGCGTTGCGCGAGATCCTCGCGCAGGCGCCGTTTCGGCGCATGTTTACGCCCGGCGGTTATCAGATGTCGGTGGCGATGACCAATTGCGGCGCGGTCGGCTGGGTCACCGATCGCAGCGGCTATCGTTACGACAGCATTGATCCGGAATCCGGAAAGCAGTGGCCGGCAATGCCGCCGGTGCTCGTGCGCCTGGCGCGCGAGGCGGCGGCGGAGGGCGGCTTCGACGATTTCGGGCCGGATGCCTGCTTGGTGAATCGCTACGAGCCAGGCGCAAGACTGTCGCTGCACCAGGACAAGGACGAGACGGATTTTGCCGCGCCGATCGTCTCGGTGTCGCTCGGCCTGTCCGCGATCTTTCTGTTTGGCGGCGCAAAGCGCAGCGACAAGCCGGCTCGGCATCGGCTGACGCATGGGGATGTCGTGGTGTGGGGCGGCCCGTCGCGATTGTTCTTCCACGGCGTCGCGCCGCTCGCCGACGGTGAGCACACCGTGCTCGGTCGGCAGCGGATCAATCTCACGTTTCGCAAGACGCGATAGCTTCCCCCGTCATTCCGGGGCGCGCGTAGCGCGAGCCCGGAATCCATTTCACCGCGTTACCCGGTGGCGCCATGGATTCCGGGCCTGCGCCTTCGGCGCATCCCGGAATGACAGTGTCAGGGTTTGGCCGGATGAATAAACGCCCACGGGCTCACTTCCGAATCCGTCGGCACCTCGATCGCGATCACATAGGGCGCGGCATCGGCCAGCGCCTTTTCCAGCGCAGGGCGGAAATGATCCGGCGAGGTGACGCGCGCAGCTCCGGCACCAAAGGATTCCGCAAGTTTCACGAAATCCGGATTGACGAGGTCCGACGCCACCACGCGGCCGTCAAAGCGCTCGCGCTGGTCGCGCCGCACATTGCCATAGGAATTGTTGTTGAACACCAGCGTCACCACGCCGATGCGATACTGCACGGCGGTGGAAAGCTCTTGCACACCGAACATGAAACCGCCGTCGCCCGTGATCGCCACCACCGGCTTGTTGGGATTGGCGACTTTGGCGCCGAGCGCGGTCGGAAAGCCGGAGCCGAGTGTGCCCTGATAGCCCGAGGTGATGAAGGTGCGCGGCTCGTAGACGGGAAAGCCATACCAGGAGGCGAAACCGACCTGCGAGAGCTCGTCGGTGACGACAGCATTCGACGGCAGCACCTCGCGGAGAATCTTCAGGTAAGCCATCTGCGGCTGGATGCGCTGGATTTCGCGCGCGGCCGCCGCGGTCGCTTCGCGGATTGCCGCGCGCCGGCCGCTGCTCTTGCCAAGACCAGTCTTGCGTAGGGCCGCCAGCAACTCGGCGCTGCCGGCTTTGGCGTCGCTCACGATGGCGGCATCAGCCGTGAGCCGACGCATTTCGACCGGATCGATGTCGATGCGGATCGATTTGATGCCGTCGGGCTGGTACGGCCAGCGGAATCCTGAGGCCGGCAATTCCATGCGGGTGCCGATCCCGATCATCAGATCGGTCGTCGGCCACAATTTGTAAGCGGCCGCCATGGTCAGCCCGAGCTCATGCGCATTGGAGACGATGCCGCGGCCGCTGCGGAAGGCGACGACGGGCGCATCGATCATTTCCGCAAGCTCGAGAATTTCCTCGCCCGCGTCGATCGCGCCGCTGCCGACAAAGATCATCGGTGTCTTGCTCGCCGCGATCAGCGCGGCCGCCGCCTTGATCCGGTCAGGGTCGGGCAGTGGCGACGGAAACGGCTCGAACGGCTTTGATGGCGCGACGGCGGCACGCTGGGTGAAGACGTCCCAGGGCATCTCGAGCGATGCCGGTCCGCGCCGGCCCGACAGCATCTCCTGGAATGCGCGCGACACCATCGCCGGCGCCGCATCGGGATATTCGATGCGGTCCGCCCATTTCACGAAGGTACGCAGTGTCGCGAGCTGGTCCGGCATCTCATGCAGATGGCCGCGGCCCTTGCCGAGGAACGCGGTCGGCACCTGCCCGGTGAGGCAGAGCACCGGCTCGTTGCAGCCGAAGGCGGTGAGCAGCGCCGCGCTGGCGTTGAGCACGCCGGGGCCGGGCACCACGCTGAACACGCCCGGGCGGCCGCTCGAACGCGCATAGCCGAAGGCCATGTAGCCGCAGGCCTGCTCGTGCCGCGCGCCGATCACCTTGTGCTGCGCCTGATGGAAGGCGTCGAACAGGCCATAGATTTGCGCGCCGGGCAGGCCGAACACCGTGTCGACGCCGTGGGCGACGAGGCCGTTGACGATCGCTTCGCCGCCGCTGGCTGAACTCATCTTGCTATCCATCTGCTTCTTATGCTTCGTCGACAACGGTGTTGCGCAACACGCCGACGCCTTCGGCCTCGATGCCGATCGCATAGGTGGCGAGACGAGGTGGAGACATCGGCTCTCTCAATCTGCAATCGTGACGTCGGCAACGAACAGTGGCTCGCGCACCGCCTGTCCGGCGAATGGCGACCCCTGCTCGAACCAGGAGCGTGGAGCGGGCGCGCCCCACAACGTCTGCCGCCGCGGGTCCTTCAGCGACCAACGCAGTGGCTCATGGTCGTGATCTCCCGTGAAATAGTCGCTGGTGTAAAGCTCGAGCCGATGGCCGTCGGGATCCCTGACATAGAGAAAGAACGCATTGGAAATGCCGTGGCGGCCGGGGCCGCGTTCCATGTTCTTCAGGAAGCCGCTCGACGCCATAACGTCGCAGAGATGCAGGACATTCATCGCGGTCGGCACCCAATAGGCGAAATGGTGCAGGCGAGGGCCTTTGCCGTTGGTGAAGGCGAGGTCGTGCACATTGCCCTTGCGATGCATCCATGCCGCGGCGATGCGTCCGTTCGGGCCGTCTTCTTCGCCATATTCGGTGAGACGAAAGCCGAGCCGTGCGTAGAAATCGATGGTGTCCTGCAGCTCGGCGGCGAAGATATTGAAATGGTCGAGCCGTTGCGGATGACAGCCCTTGTAGAGGTCGTAACGGCGCAAGAGGTGCGGGCGGTTGTCCATCGTCGCGTAGAGCTCAAGCTGGAAGCCGAATGGATCGGAGAACTGCAAGGTGCGGCCCTGGAACGGCTGATCCGAGAAGCGATAATCGACGCCGTGCTCGGAGAAGAACGCCGCCGCCTTGTCGAGGTCAGCATCATTGCCGACCTTGAAGCCGAGCCGGCTGCAGGCTGCTACAGGCGCCTTGCGCAGCACCAGCGAGTGATGCTGATGCTCTTCGGAGCCGCGCAGATAAACCGTCTTGTCGTCCGCGTCCTCGACATGTAGCCCAACGGTGGTCTCATAGAACGCGCGGCTGGCGGCGAGGTCGGTCACGTCGAGCACGACGTGGCTGCAGCGGATGATGTTGAACGGCGGATCAAAGACGTGCTGCGGAACAGGCATCGATGCTTCCCTGCTTGAGGTCGTCATTCCGGGGCAGCCCGCAGGGCTGAACCCGGAATCTCGAGATTCCGGGCTCGATGCTTCGCATCGCCCCGGAATGACGGCGTACTACACTCCCAGTTTCTGTATCTTATGCGTCCCGCGTGCCAGCGAGACGTGCTTGGTTTCCATGTAGAAGTCGAACGAATAATCGCCGCCGTCGCGGCCGATGCCTGACGATTTCATGCCGCCGAACGGCGTCGGCAGGTGCCGGACATTTTCCGAATTGAGCCAGATCATGCCGGCTTCGAGCGCATCCGCTACCCGCAGGGCACGCCCCATGTCACCGGTCCAGACATAGCCGGTGAGGCCATACTGCACGCCGTTGGCGATTTCGACCGCATCTGTCTCGTCGCCGAACGGGATGACGGTAAGGAACGGCCCGAACACCTCTTCCTGTGCTACCCGCATCTTGGAATGCGCAGCCGTAACGAGCGTCGGCTGCACATAATGTCCGCCGCCGGGACCGTCATGCGGCTTGCCGCCAACCGCGATCGTCGCGCCTTCCCGTCGCGCCACGTCGAAATAGGAGCAGACCTTCGCCAGATGCCGTTCATGGATAAGCGGTCCGATCTCGGTTGCGGGATCGAGGGGATGGCCGACCTTCAGTGCCTTGACCCGCGCGGTGAGCTTCTCGATGAACTTCTCCGCGATGCTCTCTTGCACCAGGAGACGGCTCGAGGAGGTGCAGCGCTCGCCGTTTAGCGAGTAGATCATGAACACGACGGCATCGAGCGCGTGCTCGAGATCGGCGTCCTCGAACACGATCACCGGGTTCTTGCCGCCGAGTTCGAAATGTACACGCTTCAGCGTCGGCGCGCCCTGGGCCATGATCGCGGACCCGGTCGCGCTCTCGCCGACGAAGCCGATAGCCTTGATCGCGGGATGCTCGGTCAGCGCCTTGCCGGCCTCCTCGCCGAAACCGTGCACGGTGTTGAGCACGCCGTCGGGCACGCCCGCCTGCTTCACCAGCTTCGCCAATAGATCAGCCGTCACCGGCGACCATTCCGCGGGCTTGTGCACCACCGTGCAGCCGGCGGCGAGCGCGGGCGCGATCTTCCAGGTCGACAGCATGAACGGCGTGTTCCACGGCGTGATCACGCCGACCGGACCGATCGGCGCCCGCGTGGAGATGTTCCAGTGCTCTTCGCTCGGCATGTTGAGGCCGTCTCGCGCCTCGGCGCATTTGTCGGCAAAGAAGCGGAAGTTCTCGGCCGCGCGGATCGCGGCTTTCGCCATGAAGCGATGTGCCTGGCCGGTATCGATGCATTCGAGCACGGCGATATCGTCGGCATGATCCTCGATCGCATCGGCCACGCGATTGAGCAGCTTGCGCCGCATCGAGGCCGACATGTCGCGCCAGGATTTGAAGGCGAGGGCGGCCGCGGTCGCGGCGCGATCGATGTCCTCGGCATTGCCGCGGGCCACGGTTGCCAGCACGGCGCCGTCGATCGGCGACTTTGTCTCGAAGGTCTGCCCGGAGATCGATGGCACGACCTTGCCATCGATCATGTGGCCGATTCCCTCCGCCTTCAGCTTTGCCAGCAGCGGCGCGGCGCGGTCGCGGTTGGCCTGGAATAATTCGGCCGATTTCGGCCTCGCTTTATCCATGGACAGTCTCCACCTTCAGCGCATCGTGGATATTGTTGCGCTTCCAGCTCGTCTCCTTGTCGTTGATCTGCATGTCGAACGACAGCGCGAATTTGCTGCTCGCGAATACCGGGTCGAGATAAGTCGATAGCGCTCTGAAGATATGTTCTCCCGCCTTCTTGCGGGTTGCGAGATCGCGGCCTTCGCCGAGCCGCAGCACCATGTCGAGAAAGCCGTAAACGTTTCGTCCGTCGGCGATCGCGTAGTGCTCGCATCTGATGGCGCGAACGCGGATGCCGCCGAGCGGGAAGATGCCGGTCTCGACCGCCGCCTTGCGCACGAGTTCGACGACTTCGCCCATGTCGAGGTGGGAATCCAGGTTGGCCGAATATTCGATGGTGAAATGCGGCATGGCGGATCACTCATGGTGCGCTGGAATGATTAACATGTTAAGTGTATCGGCGTAAATTGATTTGCGCTTTGTTGCGCCGCAAAAGATTGGCGATGGCACGGAAGAAATCATCATTGAACGGTTCGCGGCCGCGCGCGGCGGCAGAGACGAGGCAGCGTGGGCCGATGCGTGAATTTTCCCGCTCGCTGCCGATGTCGCTCTTGCGCGCGCGTGAGGCAGTGATGCGGCAGTTCCGTCCCTCGCTGCGCCATCATGGGCTCACGGAGCAACAATGGCGCATCCTGCGCGCGCTGACCTCGGTGGAGGCGATCGAGGTCACCGATCTCGCGCGGCTCGCCTTCCTGCTCGGGCCGAGCCTGTCGCGCATCCTGCGTGACCTCGAGGCGCGCGGGCTGATCGAGCGCCGTTCGGCGGAGGCGGACCTGCGGCGCGCCGTGGTGTCGATCTCGCCGAAGGGATTGAAGCTGATCGAAGCGGTCGCGCCGACATCGGAAGCGATCTACGCCGCCATTACAAAACGTTACGGCGCGCGCAAGCTTGCTGAACTGCAGGCGATGCTGGGCGCGCTCGAAGAAAGCCTTGCGAGCTTGTCAGGCGCGGAAGGGGAAACGGTTGAGGTCGATGAGTAAATGCAAAATTTGCATGATGATATGTGCTAGGACGCATAGCTCGCCTTTCCTGCACATCGTTTGAGCACAAAGGAATTGGTAGGCCCACGGAATCTGCCGGAATAGTCATGATCTCGTCGGCATTAATCTTTCTTGATGCGCGCGGATAACGATGCGTCTCCATCGTTAGTCGAAAACACCGCAATATCAATTTACTCCGAGACGGAGAGTCCGTAAGTACGCATGCGGTTCGCGCCCCGTCGGGGATCGCCAACAGCAAGAAGGGCCGACGAAGACGCCCGGCCTCAGGGAGAAACCAATGAAACTGACGAGACGCGATTTCGCGGCTGGCGTCGTCGCCGGCCTTGCCGCCCCCCACATCATTACGAGCGCAAGAGCGCAGGGCGCCACGATCAAGATCGGCATGTGCGCGCCGGTCACCGGTCCCGCCGCCGAATCCGGCCGCTACGCCATCCAGGGTGCGAAGCTTGCACTCGAAGCCGTCAACAAGGCTGGCGGCATCCTCGGCAAGCAGGCCGAGTTGATCATCGAAGACGATCAGACCACCAATCCCGGCATCGTGCTGGCATTCTCCAAGCTCGCTGCGCAATCCGACATCGTCGGTTTCCTTGGTTCGATCCGGTCGACCCAGGTGCACGCTATGGCGCCCGACGTGCTCAAGCTCGGCAAGCCCGTGATGATCGGGGGAACCGATCCGAACCTCACTCACATGGGCAATCAGTGGCTGTTCCGCTTCCGTCCGAATGACAGCTATTCCGGGCGCGTCATCGCCGAGTATGGGGTCAACACGCTCGGCAAGAAGAAATGGGCCGTGCTGCATTCGACCGACGCGTTCGGCACCGCAGGCGGCAAGGCCCTGACCGCTGCGTTGGAAAAGCTCGGCTGTGCGCCCGTGCTCGACCAGGGTTATGCCAACCAGAGTCAGGACTTCACCCCGGTCGTGCTCGCGATCAAGCAATCCGGCGCAGACATTCTTGGCTCCTACTTCACCTTCGAGAACGACCTCGGCATCTTTGCCCGGCAGTTGCGCCAGCTCGGCGTCAACATTCCCTGGGTCGGCTCGCCCTCGATCGTCAATATCACCGCGCTGAAACTCGCCGGGCCTGCGCTGTACAACACCTATGGTGTCGCGGACTACGCGGAAGATTCCAGCGAAGCCTCCAAGGCGTTCGGCAAGCTCTATCGTGATGCGGTCAAGGTCGCGCCGGATAACCAGAGCTCTTGGCCCTATGACGCGGTCACGGTGCTGTCGGCGGCAATCAACAAGGCCGGCTCGACCGAGCCTGCAAAAATCCGTGAGGCGATCCTGTCGATCAAGAAATTCCCCGGCGCCGAAGGCGAGTATAATTTCGACCAGAACGGCGATGGTTTACACGGCTACAACATCGTGAAAAACGAGAAGGGCAATATCGTCTTCGACAAGCACATTGAATTCAACGATTGACCACTTTTTCGGCCTCTTCGTTCTCCACGAAGAGGCCGAAAACCTTTCGGCGAATTCCTTAGGTCTCCTCCTAACCGAAGCTTGTCATGGATCTCGTCCTTCAACTGCTGTTTACCGGCATCGGCATCGGCGCCGTCTACGCGCTGGTCGCGCTCGGTTTCGTGCTGATCTTCCGCGCCACCAATGTGGTGAATTTCGCGCAAGGCGAATTCTCCATGGTCGCGGCCTATCTGATGGTGGTGTTCGCCGTCGATCTCGGCTGGCCCTACTGGCTGTCATTCCTGATCGCGCTTGGCGGCATGGCGCTGCTCGGCGTCATCTTCAATCTCGGCGTCTATTATCCGCTGCGCCACCGCACGTTCCTGCCGGTCATCATCGCCACCATCGGCGCCTCGATCCTGCTCTCCAATTCGGTGCTGGCGATCTACGGCCCGCAGCCGCAGGTGCTGCAGGGATGGTTCGAGACGCCCGGCATCCAGCTCGGCCCGGTCTATCTCGACAGCCAGTATCTGCTGATCATCGCGGTGACGATCGCGCTCGTGATCTTCAACTACTGGTTCTTCGAGAAGACGCTGCTCGGCAAGAAGCTGCAGGCGACCTCGCAGGACAAGGAAATGGCCTCGCTGCTCGGCATTTCCGTCTCCACCATGATCATGATCACCTTCATTTATTCCGCCGTGCTCGGCGGCTTGGCCGGCATCCTGGTCGCACCGGTGCTGTTCGTCTCGATCCAGATGGGCTCGACGATCGCGCTCAAGGCATTCGCAGCCACCATCATCGGCGGCTTCGGCGACGTCGCCGGCGCCATCATCGGCGGGCTCGCGCTCGGCGTCATCGAGACTTTTGGCGCGGCCTACATTTCGGTTCCCTACAAGGATGGTTTCGCTTTCCTGGTCCTGGTCGCTTTCCTGATCTTCCGGCCGCAGGGCATCTTCGGCGAACGTGTGGCGGAGAAAGCATGAGCGCACCCAGCGACAACATGCCGATTCCGGCACCCGCGGTCCGCTCGAGACCGCTTCTGCTCCGCCATCTGCCGTACTTCATCGGCGCGGCGATCCTGGTGGCGCTTGCCGCAGGATTGCGGTTCGACGGCTACATCCTCAACATCCTGCTGCAAGCGACGACGTTCTCGATTGCAGTGTTCGGCCTGTCGGTCGTGCTCGGCCTGTGCGGGCAGATCAATCTGGCGCAGGCGGCGTTCTTCGGGCTCGGCGCCTATGCGGTCGGCCTCGGAACGAACGACCTGCATCTCAGCTTCTGGCTGTGCCTTGTCGGTGGCTGCGTGGTCGCGCTGCTTGCCGGCGCGCTCCTGGGGATGTCGACCTTGCGGCTCGGCGGGCATTACCTCGCGATGGTGACGATCTCGTTCCAGCAGATCGTTACGCTTGTCATGATCAACGCGATCTGGCTGACGCATGGCCCCGACGGCGTCTCCAATATCCGCCGTCCCGAACTGTTCCAGACGTCGCAGAGCTATCTCGCCTTCTGCGTCGCCATGCTCGCGATCGTCGGCTATCTGGTCTGGCATCTCTCCGACACCAAGCTCGGCCGCGCAATGCGGGCCGTGCGCGACAACGAACTCGCGGCCGGCGTCAACGGCATCGACGTGTTCCGCACCAAGATCTACGCCTTCGCGCTCTGTGCGCTGCTCGGCGGCCTGGCGGGCGGCCTGTTTGCTGGCGGCTTCGCCTATGTCAGTCCCGATCAATTCTCGTTCGCGGAATCGATCGTGTTCCTGACGATGTCGTTGCTTGGCGGCGTCGCTTCGCCGATCGGCTCGGCGATCGGCACGGGGCTGCTGATCCTGATTCCGGAATGGCTGCGTTTCCTCAAGAGCGTGCCCGGGCTTTATCTGGCCATTTACGGCCTGTTCGTGATCCTGATCATTCGCTTCATGCCAGACGGCATCTGGGGCTTCGTCGCCGATGCCTTCAGCCGCTGGCGCGCGCACATCAAGGCGCCGCCTGTGGCGGCTGCGCTGCAGTTGAAGCCTGCGACCGTCGGCGGCGAGTTCGTGCTTGAGGTGACCAGCCTGTCGAAGCATTTCGGCGGCCTCAAAGCCGTCGATGGCGTCGACATCGCGGTGAGGCGCGGCGGCGTCCACGCGCTGATCGGGCCGAACGGCTCCGGCAAGACCACGACGCTCAACGTGCTCTCCGGCCTCTACGAGGCGACCTCGGGCAAGATCGTGCTCGACGGCACCGACATCACCCACATGCCGCCGCATCAGCGCACGGCCGCGGGACTCGGCCGCACCTTCCAGAACATCCGTCTGTTCCGTTCGATGACGGCGCTCGAGAATGTCGAGATCGGCGCCGAGCGGCCCGGCAACGCGATGATCGGGAAGGGCGAGGACGCGCTGACCGAGCGGGCGATGGAGGCGTTGACCTTCGTCGGCCTAGGCCACCGGGCCAACGAACTGATCTCGAGCTTCTCCTACGGCCACCAGCGCCTGATCGAGATTGCCCGCGCGCTCGCCGCCAATCCGACGCTGCTGCTGCTGGACGAGCCAGCCGCCGGCTTGAACTCGACCGAGAAGCTCGAACTGCATGAGCTGCTCAAGCGCATCGCGGCGCAGGGCCTCACCATCCTGATCATCGATCACGACATGACGCTCGTCTCCGAAGCCGCCCAGCACATCACGGTGCTCAATTTCGGTCGCCGCATCGCGGACGGCGAATCCATGGCGGTGCTGCGCCATCCCGATGTCGTCTCTGCCTATCTCGGGAGCGAATGATGCCGCTGCTCGAAATCCGTAATCTCGTGGTCCGCTACGGCGAAATCGAAGCGCTGCGCGGCGTCACCATCGCCGTCGAGGCGGGGCAGGTGGTGACCTTGCTCGGTGCGAATGGTGCCGGCAAGTCCACCACGCTTCGCGCCATCTCGGGGCTCGCCAAGCCCACGTCCGGCGAAATCCTGTTCGACGGCGAGTCGATCGCCGGCCTTGGGCCGGAAGCGATCGTCCGGCTCGGCATCTCGCATGTGCCGGAGGGCAGGCGGGTGTTCCCGGGCCTCACGGTCAAGGAAAACATCATGCTCGGCGCGTCGAACCGAAAGGCTTCGTCGGCGCAGATCTCGCGCGAGGCGGATGCGATGTTCGACCTGTTCCCGGACATTCGCGCCTTCGCCGATGCGCTGGGCTGGACGCTGTCCGGTGGCCAGTTGCAGATGGTCGCCGTTGCTCGTGGATTGATGGCGAAGCCGCGGCTGCTCTTGCTGGACGAGCCTTCGTTGGGACTGGCGCCCGTCATCGTGCAGGCGGTGTTCCGCATCATTTCGCAGATCAGGAAAGACACCACGGTCTTGCTTGTTGAGCAAAATGCGCGCATGGGACTTTCGGTCGCCGATCACGGCTTCGTCCTGGAAACGGGGCGGATTGTGCTTGGCGGCAAGCCCGACGAATTGTGGGGCAATGAGGCCATCGCCGCGGCCTATCTCGGCGGTCACGCCAAGGCCAGCGCATAAGAAGCATGATCCGGAGGTGCCGGTTTCCCGGAAGGATCATGCTCCAAACCAAGGAGCGAGTGACATATCC
The DNA here is from genome assembly GCF_055413685.1 of Bradyrhizobium sp. LeoA1Lang. Classification (NCBI taxonomy): domain Bacteria; kingdom Pseudomonadati; phylum Pseudomonadota; class Alphaproteobacteria; order Hyphomicrobiales; family Nitrobacteraceae; genus Bradyrhizobium; species Bradyrhizobium sp. LeoA1Lang. The sequence goes on from NZ_JBVAPG010000030.1 coordinate 32,560, forward strand.
ATGGTGACGATCAAGGTCGATAATCTCATCAATTTTGTCGCTGAAGTCTTTTCCCACGCCGAATCCTCGCCCGAAGAAGCCCGTCGCATTGCAACATATTTGACGACCGCCAATCTCACCGGGCACGACAGCCACGGCGTGATCCGCGTACCCGTCTATATCCGCTGGAAGAAAATGGGCTCCGTGGTTCCGAACCAGACCGCCGAGGTCGTGGTTGATACGCCTTCGCTTGCGGTCGTCGACGGCAAGTTCGGCTACGGGCAGACGGTTGCGCCGGTCGCCGTCAGGATCGGCATCGAAAAGTGCAAGAAGGCAGGACTTGCCGCGGTTGCGCTGCGCAATGCCGGCCATATCGGCCGCGTCGGCGATTGGGCGGAGATGGCCGCCGCCGAAGGGCTGGTGTCGGTGCATTTCGTCAATGCCGCGGGTTCGCTCCTGGTTGCGCCGTTCGGCGGCGTCGAGAAACGGCTGTCGACCGCGCCCTATTGCGTCGGCATTCCGCGCGAAGGCCAGGACCCGATCGTGCTCGATTTCGCCACCTCGATCGTCGCCGAGGGCAAGGTGCTGGTCGCAAGCCGCGGCGGCAAGAAACTGCCTGTTGGCGCGCTGGTCGATTCCGACGGTACCTTGAGTGAAGATCCGCACGTGCTGTATGGGCCATACACCCCGGATGGGCCGCGCGATCACACCAAGGGCACCGGCGCGATCCGTGCGTTCGGTGAGCACAAGGGCTCTGGCCTCGCGTTCATCTGTGAACTGCTCGGCGGCGCGCTGACCGGAACGGGCGCGACCGCGCCGGACCGGCGTTTCGCCAACGGCATGCTGGCGTTCTATGTCGATCCCAAGGTGGTCGATCCCGCCAATTTCTTCGACGGCGAAATCTCGCGCTATGTCGACTTCATCCGCGAGACCAAGCCGATTGCCGGTACCGATAACGTGCTGATCCCGGGCGATCCCGAAAGAAAGACCCGCGCCGAGCGCACCAGGAACGGCATCCCCTTGCCTGACGACACCTGGACGGCGATAGTGAATACCGCGCGCGAAGTCGGCGTCAGCGAAGTCAGCATCCAGCGGGCAACAGGCTAACGAGCACCCATCATCGCGAGCGGAGTGAGGCAATCCATGTCGTCACAAGCGAAGTATGGATTGCTTCGTCGCTATCGCTCCTCGCAATGACGGCATGGCCATGACGGTGAGAACAAGGGAAGGACGGCAAAGTGGCAAATAACAAGGTCAAGCAAATCTGGGCGTCAGGCAAAGCCGTGGTGAACGCATGGCTGGCGATCCCGTCGGGCTTTTCGGCCGAAGTGATCGCGCAATGCGGTTTTGACAGCGTCACCGTCGACATGCAGCATGGTGTGCAGGATTATCTCTCGATGGTGCAATGCTTCCAGGCTATGAACGGTCACCCGGTGACGCCGATGGTGCGCGTGCCCTGGAACGACCCCGGCATCATCGGCAAGGTGCTCGACGGCGGCGCCTATGGCGTGATCTGCCCGATGGTCAACACGCCCGAGGAAGCCAAGAACCTCGTCTCTTATGCGAAGTATCCGCCGAAGGGCACGCGCTCCAACGGCCCGATCCGCTCTGGCATGTACGGCTCGGCCGGCACCTATCAGCAGACCGCAAATGATGAGATCGTGCTGTTGCCGATGATGGAAACCAGGACCGCGGTCGAGAACATGGAAGCGATCCTCGACGTCGAGGGCATCGACGGCGTCTATATCGGTCCGTCCGACCTCGGCTTCTCCTACGGCCTGGTGCCGAAGCTCGATCGCGACGAGCCGGAGATCCTCAAAATCTACGAGAAGATCGTCAAGGAATGCGGCAAGCGCGGCCTCAACCCCGGCATCCACTGCAGCGGCGCCGAAGGCGCGGTCCGTGCGATCAACATGGGCTTCAAGCTCGTCACGCTCTCGAACGAGAGCGGCTTGATGATGACCTACGCCAGGATGCAGGTGAACCAGACCCGCAAAGAGTCTGGCGGAAAAGCGTGAGAAGCGAATAGCGAGTAGGGAATGGCGAATAGGGATAGCGAGCGCAGCGATCTTATTCGCTACTCGCCATTCGCTATTCGCCCCTCGCAACCATTCGCCCCAAAGGAGACCCCCATGGCCCCGGCACCCGTGATCCGCCTGCATCCCGATGACAGCGTGCTGATCGCGCGCGCCAGCCTGCCGCCGGGGCTTGAGGTCGCCAACGGCGTCACCGCGGTTGACCGCATTCCGGCCGGCCACAAGGTCGCGATCAAGCCGATCGCGGAGGGCGAGCCGATCAAGCGCTATGGCCAGATCATCGGCTTTGCCACAGCGCCGATCGCGCCGGGCCAGCATGTCCACACCCAGAATTGCGGCATGGGCGATTTCGCCAAGGACTACGCCTACGGCGTCGACGTGAAGCCGGTGCCGAATTTCGATCTGCCCGCGACCTTCGACGGCATCCGCCGTCCCGACGGGCGCGTCGCGACGCGCAACTATATCGGCATCCTCACCTCCGTGAATTGCAGCGCCCATGTCGCTAGCCTCGTCGCCGACGTCTTCAAGAAGAATCCGTTCACCGGCGACAATCCGCTGGCCGATTTTCCGAATGTCGACGGCGTCGTCGCGCTGACCCACAAGACCGGCTGCGGCATGACGCAGGACGAGCCATTGGCGCTGCTTCGCCGCACGCTCGGCGGCTATGCGCGGCATGCGAATTTCTCCGCGGTGATCGTGCTCGGTCTCGGCTGCGAAGTGAACCAGATCGGCGGCCTGATGCAGGAGCAGAAGCTCGCCGGCCGCCTGCGCGCGATGGACATCCAGGAAGTCGGCGGCACCCGCAAGACCGTGGAAGCCGGCGTCGCCTTCGTGCGCGAAGCACTCGCCGACGCCAACAAGGTCAAGCGCGAGAAGGTCGCGGCGAGCGAGCTCACGGTGGCGCTGCAATGCGGCGGCTCCGACGGCTATTCCGGCGTCTCCGCCAATCCCGCGCTCGGCGCCGCCAGCGATCTCCTCGTGCGGCACGGCGGCACCGTGATCTTGTCCGAGACTCCGGAGACCTATGGCGCTGAGCATCTGCTGACACGCCGCGCCGTCAGCCGCGAGGTCGGCGAGAAGCTGGTCGGCCTGATGCGCTGGTGGGAAGAATACACGCAGCGCGAAGGCGCCGAGATGAACGCAAATCCGAGCCCCGGCAACAAGGCCGGCGGCCTCACCACGATCCTCGAGAAATCGCTTGGCGCGATGGCGAAGGCCGGCAGCACCAATCTCGTTGACGTGCTGCACTACGCCGAGCCGGTGACCAAGCGCGGATTCGTGTTCATGGATACGCCCGGTTACGACCCGGTGGCGGCGACCGGGCAGGTGGCGGGCGGCGCCAATCTGGTCTGCTTCACCACGGGACGCGGCAGCGTGTTCGGCTGCAAGCCCGCGCCCTCGATCAAGCTCGCCACCAACACGCCCATGTACAAGCGCATGGAAGACGACATGGACGTCAATTGCGGCACCATCCTCGATGGCGAGGAGAGCGTGCAGGAATGCGGCCAGCGCATTTTTGATCTCATGCTGAAGACGGCATCCGGCCAGCCCACCAAGAGCGAGAGCTTCGATTTCGGCGGCGCCGAGTTCGCGCCGTGGGTGCTCGGCGCGACGATGTGAGAAGGCGAATGGTGAGTGGCGAGTAGCGAATAGGGCCGTTCCGTTCTATTCGCCACTCGCTATTCGCCACTCGCCCGCCTGCTAGGCAGGCGTGCCCGTTGTTAGTGCTTGCCGTCGGCCGGAACCAGTGTTCTGCTCAAAAAAGCTGCTGGAGTCCGCCATCCGTGTCGATCTTCGTCGCACTGCATCACGTTACGCATTACAAGTACGACCGACCGATCGACCTCGGGCCCCAGACCGTTCGCCTGCGTCCGGCGCCGCATACGCGCACGCCGATCCTGAGCTATTCGCTCAAGGTCACGCCAGCCAATCATTTCGTGAACTGGCAGCAGGACCCTCAGGGCAACTGGCTGGCGCGCCTGGTGTTTCCGGAGAAGGCAACCGAGCTCAAGATCGAAGTCGATTTCACGGCGCAGATGACCGTGATCAATCCGTTCGACTTCTTCGTCGAGTCATACGCCACCTCCTATCCGTTCCAATACACGAGCGATCTCAAGAACGAGCTCGCGCCTTATCTCGCAACCATCGAGCCGGGCCCGCTGTTTGCCGACTATCTGAAAGAGATTCCGCGCGAGGCAGACGGCACCGTCAATTTCCTGGTCGACCTCAACGCAAAGCTGCGCGAGAAAATCCGCTACGTCATTCGCATGGAGCCCGGCGTGCAGACGCCGGAGCAGACGCTGGCCGCCGGCGCGGGCTCCTGCCGTGACTCGGCATGGCTGTTGATCCAGATTCTGCGCCATCTCGGTTTCGCCGCACGCTTCGTCTCCGGCTATCTGATCCAGCTTCGTCCCGATATCGATCCGGTCGAGGGCCCGCGCGAGGTCGACAACGACTTCACCGACCTGCATGCCTGGGCCGAAGTCTATTTGCCCGGTGCGGGGTGGATCGGCTTCGACGTCACCTCGGGCATGCTGACGGGCGAGGGGCACATCCCCGTTGCAGCCACGCCGCACTACCGCTCGGCAGCGCCGATCTCCGGCACTGCCGGCTTCGCCAATGTCGATTTTGCCTTCGAGATGAGCGTCAAGCGCATCCGCGAGGCGCCGCGGATCACGCGTCCGTTCTCGGATGAATCCTGGGCGCGGCTCGACGCGCTCGGCGAGCAGGTCGACGCTGATTTGAAGACGGAAGACGTGCGGCTCACCATGGGCGGCGAGCCGACCTTCGTCTCGGTCGATGATCTCGAAGCGCCGGAATGGAACATCGCCGCGGTCGGTCCGACCAAGCGTGCGCTCGCAGATGACCTGATCCGCCGCCTGCGCGATCGTTTCGCGCCGGGCGGCTTGCTGCACTACGGCCAGGGCAAATGGTATCCGGGCGAAAGCCTACCGCGCTGGGCCTTCGGCCTCTACTGGCGCAAGGACGGCGTGCCGATCTGGAAGAATGCCGATCTGATCGCGAAGATCGAAAACCCGTACAAGGCAGAGATCAAAGACGCCGAGCGCTTCGCCGTGACCATGGCGCAGAAGCTCGCGCTGGCGGCCGACTACGTCATGCCGGCCTTCGAGGATCCCGCCTACTGGCTCCAGCGCGAAGCCGCGCTTCCGGCCAATGTCAGCCCTGAGAATTCCAAACTATCCGATCCGGAAGAGCGCTCGCGTCTCGCGCGGGTGTTCGACCACGGGCTGACGACGCCGAAGGGCTATGTGCTGCCGATCCAACGCTTCACCCCACTTGCCGGCCGCGTTCCCGCCCGCTGGCGTAGCGAGCACTGGAAGATCCGGCGCAGCCACCTGTTCCTGTCGCCGGGCGATTCTCCGCTGGGACTGCGGCTGCCGATCTCCTCGCTCGAATACGTCGCGCCGGAAGATTATCCCTACATCATCGAGACCGATCCGATGGCGCCGCGCAGCGGCCTGCCGGATTTCGACGAGGAATTGAAGCGGCTGCTTGAGGACCTCCCGGAGCCGCCGCCGGTGCGCACGGCGATGTCGATCGAAATCCGCGATGGCACCCTGTGCGCCTTCATGCCGCCGGTCGAGAAGGCCGAGGACTATCTCGAACTGGTGACGGCGCTCGAGGCGACCGCCGAAGAATTGCAGATGCCTGTGCATGTCGAGGGCTACGCGCCGCCGTTCGATCCCCGCATCGAGGTCATCAAGGTCACGCCCGATCCCGGCGTGATCGAGATCAACATCCAGCCGGCACAAAGCTGGCGCGAGGCGGTCGATATCACTTTCGGCCTCTATGAGGACGCCGCGAAAGTACGGCTCGGCGCCAACCGTTTCCTGATCGATGGTCGCCACACCGGCACCGGCGGCGGCAACCACGTCGTGGTCGGCGGCAGCAATCCGCAGGATTCGCCGTTCCTGCGCCGTCCCGATCTGTTGAAGAGCCTCGTGCTGTATTGGCAACGGCATCCGTCGCTGTCCTATCTGTTCTCCGGCATGTTCATCGGCCCGACCAGCCAGGCGCCGCGGATCGATGAAGCGCGCCATGACGGGCTCTATGAACTCGAGATCGCGCTCGCCCATGTGCCGCCGGCAGGCGTCGAAGCGCCGCTGTGGCTGGCGGACCGGCTGTTCCGGCACATCCTGGTCGACATCACCGGCAACACCCACCGCGCCGAGATCTGCATCGACAAGCTCTACTCGCCCGATGGCCCGACCGGCCGGCTCGGCCTGGTCGAATTCCGCGCGCTCGAAATGCCGCCCGATCCCAGGATGTCGCTGGCGCAGCAGCTCCTGATCCGCGCGCTGATCGCAAAATTCTGGCGCGAGCCGCAGCAGGGCAAGTTCGTGCGCTGGGGTACGACGCTGCATGACCGCTTCATGCTGCCGCATTTCCTCTGGGAAGACTTTTTGGACGTGCTCGCCGACCTCAGGCTGTCCGGCTACGATTTCTCGCCGGAGTGGTACACGGCGCAGCTCGAATTCCGTTTCCCGATGTTCGGCCATGTCCACCATGGCGGCGTCGCGCTGGAACTGCGGCAAGCGCTCGAGCCATGGCATGTGCTGGGCGAGGAGGGATCTGCCGGCGGCACGGTGCGCTATGTCGATTCCTCGGTCGAGCGGTTGCAGGTGAAGGCATCGGGCTTTGTCGACGGCCGCCATGTCATCACCTGCAACGGCAGGCGGATGCCGATGACGGGGACCGGACGGTCGGGCGAAGCGGTCGCGGGCGTCCGCTTCAAGGCCTGGCAGCCGGCCTCCGGCCTGCATCCGACCATCCCCGTGCATGCGCCGCTGACCTTTGACCTGATCGACACCTGGAACGGCCGCTCGCTCGGCGGCTGCGTCTACCATGTCGCCCATCCCGGTGGCCGCAACTACGAGACCAAGCCGGTCAATTCCTACGAGGCCGAGGCGCGGCGGCTGGCCCGCTTCCAGGACCACGGCCATACCCCCGGCAGGATCGAGCCGCCGCCGGAAGAACGCACAATTGAATTCCCGCTGACCCTCGACTTGCGGACGCCGCTCCTGCATTGATACGCATCTCGTTTCGGGAAGCGGAATGGCGACCGGCCAGGAACACAGCCAGGAGAACAAGGCCCGCCCGGGCCAGCGCCGCATGGCGCAGTGGTCGCGCGACTATGCGCGGCTGCCCGGCATTCCCGATGAATATATCGGCCCGGACGGCACCCCGCGCCCGGTCTGGACCCGCTTCTTCGATGCGTTTTCCGCCCTATCGCCGGCGGAGATCGAGCGTCGCTTCGCCGCCGCCGACCGGCATTTGCGCGACGCCGGCGTCACCTATCGTGCGCCCGGCGAGACTTCCGACCGGCTGTGGCCGCTGAGCCACCTGCCGCTGATCATCGATGACGCCGACTGGCAGCAGCTTGTTTCCGGCATCACGCAGCGCGCGCAACTGCTCGAAATGATCCTGCGCGACATCTATGGCGATGGTCGCCTTGTCACTGATGGCGCGATCCCCGCCGCCGCGATCGCCGGCAGCAGCGAATATCTGCGCGCCGTCAGCGGCATCAAGCCGCCGGGCGGGCGCTACCTCCACCTTTATGCCGCCGATGTCGGCCGCGGCCCTGACGGCCGCTGGTGGGTGCTCGGCGATCGCACGCAGGCGCCCTCGGGCGCGGGCTACGCGCTGGAAAACCGCCTGGTGCTGTCGCGCGCTTTCGCCGGCCTCTACAAGTCGATGAATGTCGAGCGCGTTGCGCCGTTCTTCGAAGCGTTCCGCGACGCCTTGCGCGCCAGCGCCGACCGCGACGAGCCACGGATCGGTCTGTTGACGCCGGGCTCGTTCAACGAGACTTATTTCGAGCACGCCACGCTGGCGCGATATCTCGGTTTCCTGCTGGTCGAAGGCGACGATCTCGCCGTCAGCGGCGACCGTGTCCACATCCGCACCGTCGCCGGGCTGAAGCGGCTCGACGTGCTGCTGCGCCGGGTCGACTCCAACTGGCTCGATCCGCTCGAGCTCAACGCCTCCTCGCATCTCGGCGTGCCCGGCCTGATCGAGGTGTTGCGCAAGGGCGGTGTCGTCGTTGCCAACATGCCCGGTTCTGGCGTGCTCGAAGCACGGGCGTTGCTCGGTTTCCTGCCGAGCCTGTGCCGGCGTCTGCTTGGCGAAGAATTGGAAATGCCGCATATCGCGACCTGGTGGTGCGGCCAGAAGGCTGCGCGCGAACAGGTGCTGTCGCGGCTCGATGATTTCGCGATCGAAAGTGCCTATGGCCGGGGTGTCCCCGGTTTCGCCAGCCATGGCCCCGTGCTCGCGGGCGAGTTGGCGCCGAGTGAACGCGAGCGGCTGAAGTCCGCCATCGCCGAGCGCGGGATCGACTTTGTCGGCCAGGAACTGGTGCGGCTGTCGACCACGCCGGTGTGGGAGAACGGGCAGCTTACGCCGCGCCCCTTTGTGCTGCGCGTCTTCGCGGCGGCCACGCCGCATGGCTGGACGATCCTGCCCGGCGGCTTCTGCCGGATCGCCGAACAGGCGGATGCCCGCGCGGTCTCGATGGGCGACGGCGCACGCGCCGCGGATGTCTGGGTGGTGTCGGAAAAAGCAGTCTCGACCGCGAGCCTGTTGCCCGCCGGCGATACCGTGCGCATCCGCCGCATCGCCGGCGTGTTGCCGAGCCGCGCCGCCGACAATCTGTTCTGGCTCGGCCGCTATCTCGAACGTGCCGAAGCGACGCTGCGATTGATCCGCGCGCTCGGCTCGCCGATGCGCGATCCCGCGAGGTCGAATGCGAGCGGCGCGTCCAACCTGCATTCGGTCGAGCGCATCCAGCGCATGCTGGTGGCCTGGGGCGCGACCTCGCAGACGGCGCGGGCGAACCCGGCCAAGGTCGTCGCCGAAGCCTTGCAGAGCGAGGAACGTTTCGGTTCGGCGCTCTCGCTGGTACGCTCGGCACAGCGCACCGCCACCTCGCTGCGCGAGAGGCTGTCGCCGGACGCGTGGCAGGTCATCACCGAGATGGTGGACCGGCTCGGCGAGGAGGTCGAGGATGACGATGGCGTCATCAGCGCGGCCGAATTGACGCTGCAGGAGCTGGCGAGCTTTGCGGGACTTGCGCAGGAGAACATGAACCGCGCCGCGGGCTGGCGCTTTCTTGACATGGGCCGCCGCGCCGAGCGCGCCATCAACACCACCCGCTTCGCGCGGCAGTTCGCTTTTGACGAGGCTGGTGATGAAGATCTCGACATCCTGCTGACGCTCGTCGATTGCCAGATCACCTATCGTTCCCGCTATCTGGTGACGCCTATCCTTGCGCCGGTGCGCGATCTCGCGGTGCTCGACCCTTACAACCCGCGCTCGGTCGCGTTCCAGGTCGAAAGCCTCAACGAACACATCGCGGCACTGCCGAGCCTGAAGGAATACGGGATGATCGAGCGCCCGCAGCGGCTCGCGGTTGCGCTGCAGGCGATGCTGGCGACGGCGGAAGCGGAAACTCTTGATGTCAAGACGCTGTTCTCGCTGGAGCAGGACCTGCTCAATCTCGCCGACGCCATCGGGCTGCATTATTTCCCGCACGGGCCCAATGCGAGCCGGCCGGAGAAGCTGACAGGCCTCGCGTGATCTACGATATCAGGCACGTCACGACCTACTCCTACGAAAGCCCCGTGAGTTTCGCGCGATGCTCGCTACGGCTGGAGCCGCAAAGCGGCAACGGGCAGGAGCTGATCTCCCACAGCGTCGAGATCAGGCCGCGGCCAGCAGAGCGCACGGCGCGGCGCGACTTCTTCGGCACCTTGACCGAAAGCGTCCTGATCGAGACCGCGCACCGTAATCTGCGCGTCGACTCGCGCTCGCGCGTCGCGGTCTCGCGCCATGCGCCCGGCCGCAGCTCGCCGAGCCCGCCCTGGGAGAGCGTGCGCGACGTTGCGTTCGAGGCGACGAGTCTCGGACCATCATCGCCGGTCGGCTATGTCTTCGAGAGCGCGCTGGTGCCGGTGCTCGGGCCGCTTACGGCCTACGCGTCCGCAAGCTTTCCGCGAGGAGGCGGCATCCTTGCCGGTGCCGCCGACCTGATGCGCCGCATCCGCAGCGACTTCAGGTACGATTCCAAGGCCACCGTGATCTCGACGCCGCTGACGGAAGTGTTCGAGAAACGCCACGGCGTCTGCCAGGACTTTGCCCATGTGATGATCGCGGGGCTCCGCGGCCTCGGCCTGCCGGCCGCCTATGTCAGCGGCTATTTGCGCACCATCCCGCCGCCGGGACAGCCGCGCTTGCAAGGGGCTGACGCGACCCACGCCTGGGTCTCAGTGTGGTGCGGCGCCGAGCTCGGATGGATCGGTTTCGATCCGACCAACGATCTCCTGGTTGAGAACGATCACATTATCCTCGCCGTGGGCCGCGATTTCTCCGATGTTTCTCCGGTCGACGGCATCATCGTCGGCTCGCGCAAGCAGAAGCTGAACGTCGCCGTCGACGTGCTGCTGGTGGAGTGACGCCATCGCGCACATCCTGCCGTAGCCCGGGTGAAGCGTCAGCGTAACCCGGGTTCTTTCTTCGCAGATGTCCCGGGTTGGGCTGCGCTCCACCCGGGCTACGGATTAAAGCCGATGGCTCAGCGAAATGCGGCGGCGGACGGCGGCAGTCCACCCGCGCGCTTGCCGCGCAGTGTCTCGGACGGGTACTCGCCGAACAGGTTTCTGTAATATTGGGCGAACCGTCCGAGCTCGATGAAGCCCTGCTGCATCGCGATTTCGCCGACGGTGACCTCTCCGGGCACGCTTTCCCTCAGCATGGAATGGATGGCGCAAAGGCGCTTGTGGCGCAGGAATGTCACGGGGCCGATGCCGAACACCTCCTGAAAGGCACGGTGAAGTCCGCGCCGCGACAGGCTGAATTCGGCGCAGATCTCGGAGATATGCACCGGCCTCGGGCCCACCCTGTCGAGATAGTCCTCGACGCGGCGAACGAGCTTCATCGCCGATGGCAGATGGCCGCGGTCATCGGGCGGCAGCGAATTGACGATCGTACCCGTCATGCAGTCGACGATGGCGCGCTTCCAGAATTCCGCCGCATCGTCCGAAAGCACCGACTCGTGTCGTGCGAGACCTGAAATGATCTGGGGCAGGCGGCGGGCTGCGACCATGCCGATCGCATCGTCTGTGCGATAGTAACTCTTTTGCAGCCAATGGGCGGGATCGCTGAGCCGCGCGTCGCCGCCGAACACGGAGCCGAGATGAGCGAGATCAAGCCGGACCGCTGCATAAGTGGACGCGCCGTGGAAGATCCCATCATGCTCGACCAGCGGCGGGATCACCAGGACGTCGGACGGACGCATGTCGAACGACCAGTGCGTGACCCGGTCTTCGGCATCAAGCAGCATGCCGACGATCAGCCGGTCATCGGTCGAAATACGCTGCGTGCGCAGGCCGAGACTGAACGAGCCGATGCTCAGCGAGAAATCCCCGATGCCGACATGAGACAGGGTCCCGCGCAGCTTGCCACGTCCGATCTGCATGACGTCGACATGGCTGCCCTTGACGCCCTGATGCATGCCCTCGAAGCCATCGAGGTTGGAGATGTTGACCGAAAGACGTTGCGCCATCTTCGCCTCCCCCACGCACGGTGGGGCAGTGCCGGTCCCGACAACAAGTCGGAGACGGTGAAGTTCCTGCCACACCATGACACCGATTTGTTGCAGCGATTCGGGTTTCGTGATGGCGCGCGTGCGGCAGCAATTGTCCCTGAATTTTCGTCAAAGCCTTCGCAACCCCCAGGGATCGGCCACATCAGGTGAGTTCGCGCGACGGCTGTAAGCAAGCTTGCCGAAAATTGGCACACTCTGCACATCACAGGCCTGCGGAGTTGGTCTATCGTTTGGTCCTCAACCAGAGCAGGCACGTGATCAGGTCGTCTTGGACCGCGTCACGCGCGGCGGGAGCGGCTGTGCTTATCGCAGCCTGCGCACACGACAAGAGGGGCTAACGTATTGCTGCCGCTGGGCTGGCGGCGCTTGAACCGGAAGGGGCGCGACACCGCGCAAAGTTGGCGCCATGTTTCGGGCAGAAACCGAGTGCAGCAATTATCAGCCGGATGATATCAGGACCGAGGACATGGTCTGGATTCCTGGCGGCGCGTTCCGGATGGGATCGGACCATCACTACCCCGAAGAAGCGCCAGCGCATCGCGTGACGGTCGACGGTTTCTGGATCGACCGAACACCCGTCACCAATTGGCAGTTCCGCGAGTTCGTCCTCGCCACCGGCCACATCACCGCGGCGGAGATCCCGCCCAGTCCCGCGAACGATCCGGACGCGCCGCCGGACATGCGCCAAGCCGGCTCGCTTGTCTTCATGGCGCCGCGGCGCGTGCGCGATTTGCGCGACACAAGCCAGTGGTGGACGTTCACGCCCGGCGCCAACTGGCGCCATCCATATGGCCCCAAGACCCACATCAATGTGCTCGGCAGTCATCCGGTCGTGCACATCACTTACGCTGACGCATTGGCTTACGCGAAATGGGTCGGAAAGGAATTGCCGACGGAAGCGGAGTGGGAATTCGCTGCGCGCGGCGGGCTCGAGGATGAGGAATACGCCTGGGGCAACGCCTTGATGCCCGGCGGCGTCCACATGGCCAATACCTGGCAGGGCAATTTCCCGGTCCAGAATCTCTGCGAGGACGGCTATGACCGCACCTCGCCGGTGACGGCGTTCCCGCCGAACGGCTATGGTGTCTACGACATGATCGGCAACGTCTGGGAGTGGACGACCGATTGGTGGTCGGCACACCACGAAGCCGACGCGCAGCACGGCGTCCCGCATAATCCCGTCGGCGGCCGCAAGGAGGCCAGCTACGATCCGGCGCGCCCGCGGGTTCGCATTCCGCGCAAGGTGCTCAAGGGGGGCTCGCATCTCTCCGCGCCGAACTACAGCCGCCGCTATCGTCCCGCCGCGCGGCACGCGGAGGCGGTTGATGCCTCGACGAGCCATGTCGGCTTCCGGTGCGTGTTGCGCTCACCCGTTTCTCCATCTCGCCACCATTCATGATGCGCGGTCATCCTGCTGGTTGCACACCGCTGAACGTGCTACCGAGCTAGGAAAGCGTCATTGAATCGGTTCCGATGATGGGAACAAGTCTGTGCTTCCGGCAATTAGCCCACTCGGCAGCAGGGGAGGCGTGGTGTCGAATACTGCGAATGCGAGGCCGGGGGGCGAACCAGCGGCCGTCATGTTGTTCCCGCAGCCGGCGCTGCAACTGGTCTATGACACAGCGCCGATCGGGCTCGCATGCCTGTCTCCAGACTGCCGGTATCTGCAGATCAATCAACGTCTTACCGAGATATGCGGATTGTCCGTCGAGTACCATCTCGGACGCTCCGTCAGGGATTGCGTGCCGGCGCTGGCCGACTCGGTCGAGCAGATCGTACGGTCGATCATGGAGACCGGCGAACCGGTGATCGGCGTTGAAGTCGCCGGTCAACGGGCCGATCGGGTCGATGAGCGTTTCTGGGTAACGTATTGGCACCCGTTGCGCGCCCCAAGCGGCCAGATCGTCGCCATCAATGTCGCGGCGGAGGAGATCACCGAACGGAAGCGCAGCGAGCAGGCGCTTCGCCAGGCCCGCGATGCTGCCGAGGCCGCGCTGCAAGATCTGCGTGAGGCCCAGGCGTCGCTGGTTGAAGCCGAGAAGCTTGCCGCGCTTGGACGGATGGTCGCGGGCGTTGCCCATGAGGTCAACAATCCCGTCGGCATCAGCCTGACGGTTGCCTCGTCACTTCAGCGCAGGACCGAGCGCTTTGCGGCCGAAGCCGCGCGCGGCGGGCTCCGCCGGTCGACGCTGACCGAGTTCGTCGCCGCGATCAACGATGCATCGAACCAACTCGTGACGAACCTCAATCGCGCGGCCGAACTGGTGAGCGCGTTCAAGCAGGTCGCAGCCGACGGCGATCAATCCGAGCGGCGAGAATTTGATGTTGGCGAATTGACCGGACGGATTCTCCTCAACCTTCGTCCCGAGTTTCAGGAGCGCGGCATCACGTTGAATGCATGGTGCGAGCCAAATCTTCGGATGAACAGCTATCCTGGCCCTTACGGGCAGGTGCTGACCAATCTGGCGTTCAATGCCATCGCGCACGCGTTTCCGGACGACCGCCGCGGTGCCGTCGACCTGACCGTGCGCGGCGCAGGGCCCGATCATATCGAGGTGGTGTTTGCCGACAACGGTTCAGGGATGATTGCCGAGACCAGGCGTCGGGCGTTCGATCCCTTCTTCACGACCCGCCGCCACGAAGGCGCAACCGGTCTCGGTCTGCATATCGTCCATAACATCGTAACCGAGCGCCTGGGAGGGCGGATCAGGCTGGATAGCGAGCCCGGCAGCGGCACGCGCGTTCAACTGCTGTTGCCCAGGATCGTGGGCGAGCAGAGCGCGCACCGAAGCGCGGACTGATCACGCGCTCTTCCGCGCGCCCTCAATCGGATCGGCGCGCAAATTACCGAAAAACTTCTCGACCTCGCGCGATAGCGTCTCCGCCGTCGCAGTCAATTCGCCGGACGCGGCAAGCACGGATTCCGCGGCGACGGATGTCTTGCCCATCGCGTCGCTGAGTGAGCCGATATTGACCACCAGCGTGTCATTGCCTTGCGCGGCCGCCTGCGCATTGATCGAGATCTCGCGCGTCGCGGCATCCTGCTCGCCGACTGCGCTTGCGATATTCGATGTCACCACGTTGATCTCGCGCACGGCGTTGCCGATCTCGCGCACTGCTTCGACCGAAGTGCGCGTCGAGGCCTGGATCGTGCCGATATTCTCGCCGATGTCGACGGTGGCTTTCGCCGTCTGCTCCGCCAGCGCCTTGACCTCATGGGCGACGACCGCGAAGCCGCGGCCGGCGTCGCCGGCGCGTGCGGCCTCGATGGTGGCGTTGAGCGCGAGCAGGTTGGTCTGCTCGGCGATGGCCCGGATCAGCGTGAGCACGCCGTCGATGCGTTGGGTCGCGGCGGCAAGCCCTTCGATCTCGGCGACTGACCTGTCGGTGCGCTGGCCGGCCTCTTCGACCGCGCCGGCGGACTGGCGGATCTGGCGGCCGATCTCCTGCACCGAGGCCGAGAGTTCTTCGGCCGCGCTGGCGACGGCGGAGACATTATCGGCGGCCTGCGTGGTGGCGCCGGCGGCCGTCACCGCGCGATCGCTGGCATCGGATGCGACGCTGGCAATGGCCTGCGCGGTATCGCGCATCGAGGCCGCATTGTCGTTGACCGCGCGCAGCACCGCGCCGATCGCCTCGCGGAATGCTTCCACCGAGGCTTCGATGTGCCTGGTGCGCTCGTCGCGTGCCTTCGATTCCTGCAGCACCTGTGAATTGAGGTTGCGGTTGCGCTGCATCGCCTCCCGGAAGATCTCGATTGCGCGCGCCAGCGCGCCGATCTCGTCGCCGCGCCCAGTGTGAGGAACCGCGACGTTCTCCTCGCCTTCCGCGACCTGCCTGATCGTGGTGGTGATCGCGGACAGCGGGCGGGCGACCGAGCGCGAGATGATCAGCACGCCGAGCACCACCAGAACCAGCGCCAGGCCGCCGAGGCCGGTCAGGACAAGCGCCAGGGTGCGGTTGGTGTCGGTCTCCTGCGCCAGCTTCTTGCTGCGCTCGGCATAGACCTTCGACAGCGCCTCCAAATCCTTGTTCAGCGCGGTCCGCACGTCGCGATTGGCGTCGTTGTCGCCCCATTCGCGGCCCGCGGCGGCGCCGATCTCGACGCCGCGGCGCACGAGCTCCTTGCGGAAGTCGACGAACTGCTCGATGCGCTTCTTGAAATTGGCGAACTGCTCGGCATCGTCGGCCTGGACGATCTGCTCCCAGTTCTTGACCACGGCGAGGATGCGCTCGTTGAACTTGAGCAGCCCATCGCCGTATTTCTTCACCGTGGCCGGATCCGTCGACATGTAGATGCCGCGGGATTCCATCACCACCGCATAGACGAGCGAATTGACCCGCTCGACGTTCAGCGCCGCGTGGCTTGCCGTCTCCACAGCCTCCGTGAGCTCCGCGTTCCGGCGGCTGTTGTAGTCGGACAGGAAGGTGATGGCCGCGGTCAGCACCGCGAACAGTGCAAAGATCGCATACAGCTTGGCAGCAAGCGAAAGCCGGGACGCCATGGCGGGGACAGGGATGGGGCGGGGAGAGGTCGTGATTTCAGCCATTCGCGGCACTCCAGATGGGCCGGGGAGCACCGACGGCCGGTAAAATCATCTAGAATCTTGATGGACAATTTCTTAATGCGCGAAGTTTTCCGCATTGCAACCAAAGGCAAGCGACCCAGGCGGCGTCCGGCCCGGATAACCGATCGGCACCGGTTCTTGCATGGTGATAGGCTGTTGATCCAATGAAGCGCGGCCAGCGCGCGGGAACTCGTCATGGTCTATCGCCACGTCATCGGTGCCACTTCTTACGTATTCGGCGATCTGCGCGACCTGCTCGCCAAGGCCACGCCGCCGCGCTCCGGCGACCGCCTTGCCGGGATCGCGGCTGGCAGTGCGGAGGAGACGATCGCGGCGCGGATCGCACTCGCCGATGTGCCGCTGAAGCGGTTCCTGAACGAGGCGGTCATTCCTTACGAGGACGACGAGGTCACCCGCCTGATCCTCGATACCCATGATGCCGCAGCTTTTGCGGCCATCTCGTCGCTGACCGTCGGCGGCTTTCGTGACTGGCTGCTGTCGGATGCCGCGAGCACCGACAGGCTGCAGAAGTTGTCCCGCGGCATCACGCCCGAAATGGCGGCCGCGGTGTCGAAACTGATGCGCAACCAGGACCTGATCCTGGTCGCGAAGAAATGCGAAGTGACGACCCGCTTCCGCAACACCATCGGGCTGCGCGGCCGGATGAGCACGCGACTGCAGCCCAACCATCCCTTCGATGACGTCAAGGGCATCACCGCCTCGATCCTCGATGGGCTCCTGCTCGGATCGGGCGACGCCTGCATCGGCATCAATCCAGCAAGCGATGACCCCAACGTCATCGGCGGCCTGCTCAGGCTGCTTGACGACATCATCACGCGCCTTTCGGTCCCAACCCAGGGCTGCGTGCTGACCCATGTGACGACGACGCTGGGGCTGATCGGGCAGGGCCTGCCGGTCGACCTGGTATTCCAGTCGATCGCCGGGACGGAAGCCGCCAACCGCAGCTTCGGCGTCGATCTCGTGCTGCTCGGCGAAGCGCGCGAGGCGGGGCTGTCGCTCCGCCGCGGCACGGTCGGCGACAACGTCATGTATTTCGAGACCGGGCAGGGCTCGGCGCTGTCGGCCAACGCCCATCATGGCGTCGACCAGCAGACTTGCGAGGCCCGCGCCTATGCGGTCGCCCGCGCCTTCGATCCTTTGCTCGTCAACAGCGTGGTCGGCTTCATCGGCCCGGAATATCTCTACGACGGCAAGGAAATCATTCGCGCCGGCCTTGAGGATCACTTCTGCGGCAAGCTGCTCGGCCTGCCGCTCGGCGTCGACGTCTGCTACACCAACCACGCCGAGGCCGACCAGGACGACATGGACAATCTCCTGACGCTGCTGGCCGCGGCCGGTGTCACCTTCATCATGGGGGTGCCCGGCGCCGATGATGTCATGCTGAATTACCAGTCGACGTCGTTCCACGACGCGCTCTATGTCCGGGACGTCTTCGGCCTCAAGCGGGCGCCCGAATTCGACGACTGGCTGTTGCGCGCCGGGCTCGCGGGGAACGACTTCCGGCTCACCGATCGCGCAGGGCTGCTGCCCGAATTTGCCTCGCGCCTGATCGCCTGAAACTCGGCGTTCCCTCTCGCAGTGCTCTTTGGCAACGACCCGTTCCCTGCGCGTGTGCGCCGCCACAATCTTGAAGAATTTCTGGCCCAGCGTCCGATGCCGTGCTTACATTTGGTTTAGGCTCGTCTTAAGGAAGTTTGGATGAGAGCTGAGGGCATCGAGGCGGCACGACGCATCCTCTGCGTCTTCCCGCGCTACACATCGGCGTTCGGTACGTTCGAATACGCCTATCCGTTGACCGACGGCGTCAAGGCTTTCATGCCGCCGCAGGGGCTCTTGCTGATCGCGGCCTATCTGCCGGAAAACTGGCAGGTCCGCTTCATCGACGAGAACATCCGTCCCGCCGCCAAGGCAGATTTCGAGTGGGCGGAGGCGGTGTTCGTCAGCGGCATGCACATCCAGCGCCACCACATGAACGACATCTGCCGCCGCGCGCATGCCTTCGATCTGGCCGTCGCCCTTGGCGGCCCGTCGGTCAGCGCATGTCCGGACTACTATCCGTCCTTCGATTATCTCCATGTCGGCGAACTCGGCGACGCCACCAATGAGCTGATCGCACGGCTCGCGCGCGATACGTCGCGTCCCGCTGAGCAGGTGGTCCTGAAGACCGTGGACCGTGTGCCGATGACGGAGTTCCCGATTCCGGCCTACGAGCTTGCCGAGACCAAACGCTATTTCCTCGGCAGCATCCAGTTCTCCAGCGGCTGCCCCTATCAGTGCGAGTTCTGCGATATCCCCGGCCTCTACGGCCGCAACCCGCGCCTGAAGACGCCGCAGCAGATCATCGCCGAGCTCGACCGGCTGCGCGAATGCGGCATGACCGACACGGTCTATTTCGTCGACGACAATTTCATCGGCAACCGCAAGGCGACGCTGGACCTGTTGCCGCATCTGATCGAGTGGCAGAAGAAGACTGGTTACGTCGTGCGGCTCGCCTGCGAGGCGACGCTGAACATCGCCAAGCGGCCCGAGATCCTCGAGAAGATGCGCGAAGCCTACTTCGTCACGATCTTCTGCGGCATCGAGACGCCCGATCCCGACGCGCTGAAGGCCATGCACAAGGACCACAACATGATGGTCCCGATCCTGGAAGGCGTTCAGACCATCAATTCCTACGGCATGGAGGTCGTCTCCGGCATCATCATGGGCCTGGACACCGACAAGCCCGAGACCGCGGACGCGCTGCTTGCTTTCGTCGATGAATCCCGGATTCCGCTATTGACGATCAACCTGCTGCAGGCGCTGCCGAAGACGCCGCTCTGGGATCGGCTCGAACGCGAGGGACGCCTGGTCGAGGACGACGGCCGCGACTCCAACGTCGAGTTCCTTCTGCCCTACGATCAGGTCATCAGCTCCTGGAAGCGGTGCATGGAGGTGGCCTACGAGCCCGAAAAGCTGTTTGCGCGCTACGAGCACCAATGCGACTACACCTACGCCAACCGCGTGAAGGTCCCGGTCAACCCGGAAATGAAGAGCTGGGCCAATATCAGGCGCGGGCTGATCATGCTGCGCAACATCTTCTGGCAGGTCGGCGTGCTCGGTGACTATAAGCGGACATTCTGGAAGTTCGCGCTCGGGCGGCTTCGCCGCGGCGACATCGAGGGATTGATCGCATCGTCGATGATCGCGCATCACCTGATCACGTTCGCGCGTGCGGCCTCGAGCGGCCAGCAGAACGCGTCGAACTATTCGATCCGGTTGCGCGAAGCTTCCGTGCCTGCCGAGTAGCCGGAAATGAAACCACCGGCGCCGCCCCTTTCGCTGACGCGCCTGCGCGAATTGACGCCGGCGCGCGTCGGGCTCGGCCGTTCCGGCGCCAGCCTGCCGACCGAGGCGCTGCTGGGCTTCACGCTCGACCATGCCCGTGCGCGCGACGCCGTTCACGCCGCTTTCGATCTCGATGGCCTCATTGCAGGATTGAACGAACTCGGCCTGCAGCCGCTCCAGGTGTCGAGCCAGGCGCGCGATCGCGGCGACTATCTCAGGCGTCCCGATCTTGGACGCATGCTCGATCCCGAATCGCGGCGCGCCTTGGAGAGCCTCGGCAGCACGTCCAGCCAACTGGACCTTGTGATCGGCGATGGCCTGTCGCCGACCGCGGTCAATGTCCATGCGGTCGAACTGGTTCGCCATCTGCTGCCGCAGCTTGCGGCCGGCCGGATCAATATCGGCGGGACCGTGATCGCCTCGGGCGCCCGCGTCGCGCTGGGCGATGAGATCGGTGCGCTTCTCAACGCGCGCATGGTCCTGGTGCTGATTGGCGAGCGGCCCGGCCTGTCCGCGCCCGACAGCCTCGGCGCTTACCTGACCTTCGCACCGCGGATCGGCCGCACCGATGCGGAACGAAACTGCATCTCCAACATTCACCGCGCGGGCCTCACCTACGCGGAAGCCGCATACCGAATCGCGTGGCTGGTCCGCGAGGGACTGAGCCGCCAAGTCACTGGCGTTGCGTTGAAGGACGAGAGCGGAGGCATTCCGCCGCAGTTGGCCGCGCCCTGAGCTCATGATCCGGGGAGGCGGGACCGGCCCTCCGAAAAGATCACGTTCGAACAAAGAGATGAGAGCAGGACGGCTTCAGCCCGATCCGCTCCTGCGCTGTGACAAATCAGATACTTAATGGCGATTTTTGTACCGCACACGCCGATTTGACCTCTCCCTCGTGCTTGCGAGGCGGGGGAGGGGCCTGTAAAACCGGCGGCGGTCAATACTTCCGTGTTTTCAAAGGCTAGCGCCGATTGGAAGTGGCCGTAGAGCGTTGTTCACGCCCGTAAAACCCAAGCTAGACAATTCGCGCCGATTTCAGAACTGGACAGGGCATGCTCGAAAAGAATTCCGAAAGTCAGGTCCACGTCGGAAAGGTCGAGGAGCCGCCGCAGGGGGCCAGCATTGCTTTCGGGCTGGAGCGCATCGGGCTGATCGCGGTCAAGGCGCCGGTCGTCTCGCTGATCGTGCTGGTCGCGCTGATGATCGCGGCCGTGTTCGGCGTCCAGCGGATCAAGATCGATGATTCGCTGTCGCAACTGTTCCGTTCGAACACCAAAGACTACAAGCAGTACGAGGAGGTGACGAAGCGCTTCCCGGCGACCGAGTTCGACGTGTTGGTCGTGGTCGAAGGCAAGACGCTGCTGGCGCGCGACAACCTCGAAAAATTGCGCGACATGGTCACCGACCTGCAACTGGTCGACGGCGTGCGCGGCCTGATCTCGCTGTTCTCGGCGCGGCAGGCGCCGGAGCCCGGCAAACTGCCGGCGGCGCTGTTCCCCAACGAACTGCCGGAAGGCGCGGCCTACGACAAGTTCGTCGAGACGGTGAAATCCAACGAGATCATTCGCGGCAAGCTGTTGTCGGAGGACGGCACGCTGGCGCTGGTCGTGCTGTCGCTCGATCCTGAAGTGGTCTCGAGCAGTAAGCTGAGCACCGCAGTCGGCGAGATCCGCAAGGTGATGGCCGACGACCTCTCCGGCAGCGGCCTCAATGCCCAGCTCTCCGGCGTGCCGGTGATGCAGCTCGAGATCCGCAACGCGGTCGAACGCGACGGGCTGACCTACAACGTCCTCGGCATCCTAGCCGGCTGCATCATCGCGATCATCTTCTTCCGCAAGATCTCCTTCATGGTGGTGGCGGCATTCCCGCCCATGATCGCGATCCTGCTCGCGCTCGGCGCCCTCGGCTGGGCCAATTTCAATCTCAACATGTTCCTGAACGTGATGACGCCGCTCATCATGGTGATCAGCTTCTCCGACTCGATGCAGCTCACCTTTGCGGCGCGCGACCGGCTGATCGCGGGGCAGGACAAATTGAGCGCGTTCACCAATGCCGTCCGGGTGGTGGGGCCGGCCTGCGTGCTGACGCACGCGACCGCCGGCATTTCCTTTATCGCGCTGCAGTTCTCCGATTCCGACCTGATCCGCAAATTCGGCGAGGCGGGGCTTGCCGCCACCATCATCGCGCTGCTCGCGGTGCTGTCGTTGGTGCCGGTATTCGGCGTATTGTTCGTGCGCAACGAGCGCATCTTCGCGGTCAAATTCCAGAGCGCGGATGCCGGCGTGCAGGCGCTGCGCAATTTCTGCTACTGGATCGCGGTGCGCATGGTCAGCCGGCCCGGGCTGTTCAGCCTGGTCGCGTTGATCTTCGTCGGCGGGCTCGGCATCATCTATGCCAATCTCGAGCCGCGCTATCGGCTGGCCGACCAGGTGCCGAACAAGCAGCAGGCGGTTGAGGCCAGCAATCGGCTTGACGCGAAGCTGACCGGCGCCAATCCGATCGACGTCCTGATCGAATTCCCGAAGGGCGCATCGCTCTACTCGCCCGAGACCTTGAAGGTGATCGCAGAGGTTCACTCCACGGTGGAAGGGGCGGCGGGCGTCGGCAATGTCTGGTCGCTGGAAACGCTGCGCCGCTGGCTTGCCGAGAAGGCGGGCGCGACCGACGTCGCGACGCTGAAGGAATATGTCAGCGTCATCCCCGAACATCTGGTGCGGCGCTTCATCTCCGCGAATCAGGATGCCGTGGTGGTGTCCGGTCGCGTGCCCGATCTCGATTCAAGCGAGATCCTGCCGGTGGTCGACAAGCTCGATCACGCCCTCGACAAGGTGCGCGCCGAGCATCCCGGCTACGAGATCGCCGTCACCGGGCTGTCCGCGATCGCCGCGCGCAACAGCGCCAGCATGATCGAGAAGCTCAACCACGGGCTGACGATCGAGTTCGCCCTGGTCGCGATCTTCATCGGGCTTGCCTTCCGCTCCGTCGTCGTGATGTTCTCCTGCATCCTGCCGGGCATCTTCCCGGTGGTGCTGTCGGGCACGGTGTTGTGGCTGCTCGGCGAAGGCCTGCAGTTTGCGAGCGTCGTGGCGCTGACGGTATCGTTCGGCCTCGGCCTCTCCGCGACCATCCACTTCCTCAACCGCTTGAGGCTCGAGCGCAAGCCCGGCATCAGTGCCGCGCTCGCGGTGGAGCGCGCGACCGTCCTGGTCGGACCCGCGCTGATCCTGACCACTGTGGTGTTGGCCTGCGGCCTGGTGGTGACCGTGTTCTCCGACCTGCCGTCGCTGCGCCTGTTCGGCTGGCTCTCCGCCTTCTCGATGATCGCAGCCCTCGTCGCCGACCTCTTCATCCTCCGGCCGACCGCGATGTTCCTGATCAACCTGTCGGAGAAATTGCGCGGGACGGCAACGCCACCGCAGGCGAAAGCGGCGGAGTAGACGCACGAAGCCTACCCTTGGCTTTTGTATTGCAAAACGCGCTACAGAATTCTATATATTCTGTCAGGGAGACCACTCATGCCCCGAGCCATTAAGCGCAAGGAGCACCCGCTTTCGATGCGGCTGCCCGAAGCCGACATTGCGATCATCGATCGGGCAGCAGCGCTGCGCGGCCGTTCACGAACCGATTTCGTACGTGACGCGGCCGTAAGAGCGGCCGAAGATGTGCTGATGGAAACGGCGCCAATTCGGATGAGCGCCGCAGGCTTCAAGGCCTTCACGGCGGCATTGTCCAAGCCTGCTGCCGCGGTCCCCGAAATGGTTGAGCTCTTCCGGCGTGCGGCCCCGTGGGAGACCAGCGGTTCAAAGACCGGGAAGTAAGGCTTGGCGGTCTCCGATCCTGAGTTACTGACGGCAGCCCACGATCTTGCCGAGTTCTCCTGTGGCAAGCCGTCACTCGATCGCTGGCTGAAAACCCGGGCGCTATCCAACCAGGAGAAAGGCTTTACGGCTGTTCTTGTCGTCCATGAAGCCAATCGCGTGATCGGTTATTACGGTCTCGCGCCAACGGCAATCGTACCTTCAATACTGCCGCGATCTATCCGCACGGGTCAGCCGCCCGACCCAGTCCCCTGCCTGCTGCTGGGACAGCTTGCAACTGATCAGAACTGGATTGGCAAGGGAATCGGCACTGGCCTGCTCAAGCATGCGCTGCAGCGCTGCGTCACGGTCGCCGGCCTCATCGGAGGCCGCGCACTGATCGTCAACGCCGTCGACGTCGAGGCTGCTTCGTTCTGGCACCGACGGGGCTTCATTCCCTCAAAGGACAATCCACTTATCCTTTTCAGATCGATCGCCGATATTGCGGCATCGCTTCGCTGAGTTATCCTCTCGGGAGCGGCTCGGCATTCATTTTCGAACAAGAAGAACTTCCGTTCTGATTCAGTCAGAATCGAAGCTCTACCCCAGAGCGCCGTTCAGCGCCGCTTGGTCGTGCAGCGAGAAGCGCGGTCCGGCATACATGAACGAGCACTGGTGGATCACGATCTGTCCGCCGCTCACCGTGACATGCGAATAGTCCGGCGCCTCGTGCGAGCCCGGGATGTGGCCCTCGGTCTCAAGGTCGAACGCGACCTGGTGCGCCAGTGCGCGCTGGATGTGGAAGGGGATGCCGTTCCAGAGCCCTGCGATCGGCCGGTGCAGATGGCCCATGAACAGATAATCCGGCCGGCGCGTGCGCGCGATCACCGCCCACTCGGCGTCCGGATTGGCGAGTCGAATGGTGTCCATGTAGCGCAGGCCGGTGTCGAACGGCGGGTGATGCTGGAACAAGAGCAGCGGGCGGTCGGTCGGCGCCGATGTCAGCGCATGCTCGAGGAACGCGAGCCGGCGCTCGCAGAGCAGGCCCTCGTGGTTTGGCGCTGCCTCGTTCAGCGTGTCGAGGGCGACGATGGTCGCGGCGTCGAACACCTGCATGGATTGCACAAAGCCGTCGACGTCGCGGACGACGCCCGGGAAATAGCGGCCAAACCTATCGCGGCGGTCGTGATTGCCCATCATCAGGATGGTCGGCGCGTTCAGGCGCGCAAGCACGTCGGCAAGATGTTCGTAAGCCGCGTCCTCGCCCCAATGGGCGAGATCGCCGGTGACGATGACAAAGGCGAGGTCGGGATGGTCGCGGTTGATGCAGGCGATCGCCGCAGCGAGCCGATCTGCCGGATCGAGGCCGTAGATCCTGCGGCCGCGGGCGACGAAATGGGTATCGGTCAGGACGACAAATTTCATCGGACCATGGTCTCCCGGTTCCAGGTCTGATAGTCGGGCGAACCTTCGATGCGGATCGGACCGTCGTAGCCGAACTCCACCATGTGTACGGTGACGTAATCCTCGCCAAGGAACACAACGCCGTAGGCTTCAGGCAGATCCGACGCGCAAAGGATCTCTGTTTCGGCGAACAGCGGATAGCTCGCATGGTTGGTGCCGCGCAGCGAGGAAACGGGAACGCCGGCGACCGATCCCGCGAGCGGCAGGTGGCAATGGCCGAAGAAGATATGCCGGATCCGCTCGCGGTGCCGCGCCACCAATTTCCGGAACGCGGCGTCGTCGAGCAGACGGATCTGATCGAGCGGCGCAATGTGCGTCGGCATCGGGTTGTGATGCATGAAGAGGAGGAAGGGCCCGTCATGCTCGGCGAGCCGCGCCGCAAGCCAGCCGAGCCGTTCGTCGCAATAGCGGCCGGCGTGTGTCCCGGGATGCGCGGTGTCGAGGAACAGGCAGCGTGCGGCGGGCAGGTCATGGACACCCTGCACGAAGCCGCCCTCTCCGGCGAGGTCGGGAAACACGCTGAGGAAGTTGGCGCGGTTGTCGTGGTTGCCGATGCACAGCCGCACCGGGATCGGGAACTGCTCGAGGCGTTGCTTCAGCCACTGATAGTCGTCGCGGTCGCCCCAGTCCGAAAGGTCGCCGGTGATCACCATCAGTTCGGCGTCATGGTGATCCCTGAGGATGTGGGTCAGCGCGCGTTCAAAGTTCTTCCGCGGATCGCGGCCGCCGATGGTCGAGCCCGGCGCAGTCAGGTGGATGTCGCTCATATGGATGAGTTTCATGGGGGCGCTCCGCAAATGAGCTGCGGGGCGCATGATACGCCCCGCAGCGGGTTTCGAAAGGCTTTAGCGCGTCGCGCCTGATGTCTTCGGCAGCAGCTTCTGCACGTCGGCGGTCATCTCGGCGAGCACCGCATCGGGCTCCTTGGAGCGGGCGCCGCTGATGATCGAGTTCATGTGGTCCTTGATCACGTCGGTGATCTTCAACCCGTTGTCGCCGGGGAACGCGTACCACTTGGTGAGCAGCGCCATCTGGCTCACCGCGGTGTAGTTGTTCGGGTTCTTGCTGTAGAAGTCCTTCAGGTAGACTTCGTTGGCGACCTTGTTGGCCGGCATGTAGCCGGTGGTCTCGGCCATGATCGCCGCGCCCTTCGGTCCGGCCCAGAACTTCACCACGTCCCAGGCGGCGTCGCGCTTCGCTTTGTCTTTGGACAGGATCATCACGACATTGCCGCCCGCCGGCAGGCGGCCGTTCGGCGACACGACGTCGGGGAAGGTGTGGGTCTTCAGCGCGAACTTGCCGCCGATCATCTGCGTGACCTTGTTCAGATCGGAGGTCGAGGTGATGTGGAAACCGGTCTTGCCGGCGGCAAAGGCCGCGCGCATGGCGGGCTGGTCGAGGTTCGGCATGCCGCCTTCGTTGACGAGGCGGGCGAGCATGCGGATCGCGAACTGCCCTTCGGGGCCGTTGAAGGCGACTTTGGTTTCGTCCGCATTCAGCATGGTGCCGCCGCGCGCGAACACCGGCGCCTGCCACAGCCAGTTGCCGGTGATATCCCAGACATAGGTCACGCCGTTGATGTCAGGACCGAGCGCCTTGATCTTCTGCGCCTGCGCGATCAGTTCATCCCAGGTTTTCGGCAGGTTGTTCGGATCACCCCCGGCCTGCTTCAACAGGTCGAGATTGACATAGACGATCGGCAGCGAGATCGCGAAGGGCAGGGCGTAGATCTTGCCGCTGGCGGTGCCGATGTCGAACATCGCCTGGTGGAAGCCCTGGCGGTCAAAGTCCTTCTCGGCGGCGATGTAATCGTCGAGCTGGGCCGGAATGTTCTTGTCCACGAGCACGCGGATGCGGTTCAGGCCCTGGAAGGTGACGTCGGGCATCTGGTTCGTGACGGCTTCGCGCAGCACCTTCTGGGTGCCGTCCTCGTAGGATTCGTAAGGCGCGCGCAGCGTGATCTTGATGTCCGGCCGCTCCTTGGCGAACTCTTCGGCGATGCGCTTGTGAGTCTCGGCAAACAGTTCCGGATACGGATATTGCAGAACGATCTCGGTCTGCGTTTGTGCCAGCGACGCGCTGGCGGCAAGCGACAGCACGGCTCCGGCGATTAACGATTTCAGCATAGGACAGGCTCCCTGTTTGAGGTGACGCGTTACTTGATTCCGGTCAGCGTGATGCCTTCGATGAAGCGGCGTTGCGCGAGCAGGAAGGCGATCAGGAGCGGCGCGATGATCACCATCGCCGCCGCCATCAGCGGGCCGTAATTGGTGCCGGCCTCGTTGTTGCGGAAATGCGCCACTGCCAGCGGCGGCGTGCGCAACTGCTCGCTGTTGAGCACGATCAGCGGCCAGAAATAGTCGTTCCAATGCGCGACCACGGAGAAGATGCCGAAGGCGGTGACCGCGGGGATGGCGGCGGGCAGCATCACCCGCCAGACGATGCCGAACTCGGAGATGCCGTCCATGCGCGCGGCGTCGACGAGATCGTCGGGGACCGACTTGAAGAACTGGCGCATCAGGAAAATGCCGAACACCGAGATCGTAAAGGGCAGGACGAGCGCGGCGTAACTGTCGAGCAGGCCGAGCTTGTGCAGCAGCAGGAATACCGGGATCGCGGTGGCCTGTGGCGGAATCAGGATTCCGAACAGCACCAGCGCGAACAGCGTGTCACGGCCGAGGAAGCGCAGCTTCGCCAGCGCATAGGCGGCGGGCAGCGCGATCAGCACCTGCAGCACGAAGATCGAGACGGTGACGATCACGCCGTTGAGCAGGAAGCGCCAGAGATTGGCCTTGGCGAAGGCGACCTTCAAATTGTCCCACAGCGCGAAATGATGCGGGATCAGGTGCAGTTCGCTGGAGAACACTTCCTCCGGCGGCTTCGACGCGGTCGAGACCATCCAGATGAACGGGGCCAGCAGCACCACCGCGCCCGTGATCAGGAGCAAATGGCGGACGGCAGGCCAGAGCGGAATCGCGCGGAGATTCTTCATGCGGTTTGCACGCCGCGGTCGGCGAGCCTCGCTTTGATCAAGGTGAGCAGGAGGACGAACACCAGGAACACGACCGTCAGCGCGGCGCCGTAGCCCGAGCGGAAGAACTCGAATCCCTCGGTGTACATGGTGTGGATCAGCACTTCGGAGGATTTCGACGGCCCGCCCTTGGTGAGGATGTGCACGGTGTCGAACACCTGGAACGAGCGGATGCCGCTGATCACGATGACGAAAGTCGTCACCGGGCCAAGCATCGGCCAGGTCACCAGGCGAAACCGCGCCCAGGCGCTCGAGGCGCCGTCGATCTCGGCGGCCTCATAGAGCTGCTTCGGGATCGAGACCAGGCCGGCGAGGAACAGCACCATGTTGAAGCCGACCGCCTGCCAGATGCCGATGGCGCAGAGCGCATAGAGCGCGGTGTTGCGGTCCTGCAGCCAGCTAAAAGCCGGCAGCCCGGCGCAGCGCAACAGCCCGTTCACCAGGCCGAACTGCGGATGCAGCATGAACTCCCAGACCACAGCCATCGCGATCAGCGTTGCCATGACAGGCAGGAAGTAGATGGTGCGGTAGAGGCCGCGCAGGCTGGTGCCGCTTTCGATCAGCAGCGCGATGGCTAGCCCAAGCGTCACCGCGCCGGGCACAACGATCACCACATAAGTCAGCGTGTTGCGCAGCGAGATCCAGAACACCCTGTCGGCGAACATCTCCTGGTAGTTGGCAAGGCCGATCCAGGACAAGGCGGGGGCGCCGAGCTGATAGTCGGTGAAGGAGAGCGCGATCACACTCGCGAGCGGGCCGAGCAGCATGAGCAGCATCAGCGTGAATGCCGGCGCGACCAGGCCATAGGCGGTCATCGCCCGCTGATCGCGTTTTCGCAGGGGCGTGCGTGCGGCCGGCGTGGCGACGACGGCAGTGTCGATGGTTGCGGCGTCAGACAATGGCCCGCTCCCGCACGCGCTCGGCATGCTCGATCTCGACCTCGATCCGCTTGCCCTCGGGGTCGAAGGCGCGCACCGCGTCCGTCGCGAAGCCGAATGAGACCTGCGTTGCGATCGGCGGCAGCCGCCTCGGGTCGTCGATGCGCGCCACGAGACGCGCGTCACTGCCGTTGACGCCGAGATGCACGAACGCTTCCGAGCCCATGTTTTCGGCGTGTACGACGTGGCCGGCGAACGGCCCACTGCCGAGCTCGATCCGCTCCGGACGCACGCCGATCCGGCAGGGGCCAGGCACAGCAGAACTCGTCAGCCGCAGCGCAACGTCGAGCGCCTCGATGCGACCGTCGTCGCGGATTCGCCCGGGCAGGATGTTGATCTTCGGGCTGCCGACGAATTCGGCGACGCGAATATCGCGCGGATTGTCGTAGATGTCGGTGGGCGTGCCGACCTGCACCAGCTCGCCGCCGATCATCACGGCGATCCGGCTCGACATCGTCATCGCCTCGGCCTGGTCGTGGGTGACGTAGACGAAGGTGGTGTTCAGCCGCCGGTGCAGTTGCGCGAGCTCGGCGCGCATATGGACGCGCAGCTTGGCGTCGAGATTGGACAGCGGCTCGTCGAACAGGAAGGCCACCGGCTGGCGCACGATGGCGCGTCCGACTGCGATGCGCTGCCGCTGCCCGCCCGACAATTGCGCCGGCTTGCGGCCAAGCAAATGTGCGATTTCGAGCTGCTCGGCGACCCCTGCCACATCCTCGCGGATGCCGCGTTCCTTGCGGCGCCGGCTCGGCAGCAGCGCCCCGACGAGCGGCAGGCGCTCGATCGCCGAGAGGCGGCGCATGCGCAAGGGCACCGCGATATTGTCGAACGCGCTCAGGTGCGGATAGAGCGCGTAGGATTGAAACACCATCGCGAGGTTGCGCGCGCTCGGCCTGATGCCGTCGGCGGCAACGCCGTCGATCCTGACCTCGCCTGCGCTCTGCGGCTCGAGACCCGCGATCACGCGCAGCAACGTTGATTTGCCGCAACCGGAGGGACCGACCAGCGAGATGAACTCGCCATCCTCGATCTTGAGGTCGACGCCCTTCAGGATCTCCGTGCCATCAAAGGATTTGCGGACAGCGGAAAGCTCAATTTTCGCCATTCAATCTATTCCTCAGGCTTTGGTCGGCTGCGCTAGCGTTAAGGAGCGCATCTGACGCTCGCGTGACGGATTGAAATACTTCTCGAGCCGAGTACCGGCTTCCCGTGCGGTAAATCGCCGCCCGCATCGATCGTCGGCGACGCGATGCGAGATCGATCGCGTTCGTCAGTTCTTCCAAAGTCGCCGTGACGCGATCTCGGCGCCTTGCACCAGCGCTTCCAGCTTGCGCCAGGCGATCTCAGGATCGACCGTATGCAGCGTCGCGAAGCTTGCGAAGCCGCAATCGGTGCCCGCGATCACGCGTTCGCGCCCGACCATGCCGGCATAGCGTTCGATATGCTGCGCCACCACTTCGGGGTGCTCGATATAGTTGGTGCAGGTGTCGATTACGCCCGGCACCAGAATCTTGTCATCGGGCAGCGGGGTCTCGGCGAACACGGACCATTCATGCGCATGCCGCGGATTGGCAGCCTCGATCAGCAGCGCAGCCGGTCGAACCTTCAGGATCAGGTCCAGGATCTCGGACAGTTCGATGTCGTGATGATGAGGAGATTCGTAGTTGCCCCAGCACAGATGCAGGCGCATGCGTTCGGGCGGAATGTCGCGTAGCGCGTGATTGAGAATTTCGATCAGCATGGCGATCTCGTTGCGGAAATCGGCAATCGTCGCCGGCGTGGCGCGGAAGTGCCTGCCAAGGGCGAGGTCCGGGCAATCGATCTGCAGCAACAGGCCGGCGGCCACGATGGCGTCGTACTCGCGCTTCATCGCCTCTGCGAGAGCTTCCAGATACGCGTCCTGCGAGGCGTAGTACCGATTGGGCATGTAGTGCGCCATGATTCCTGGCGACGACGCACTCATGAACGCGCGCTCGACCTTTGCCGCATCGAGCGCGACCTTCAGGTTGCTGATGTCGGTCGCCAGGGCGTCTGCGCCGACGTAACTCACCGGTCCGACGCAGGCCGGCGTCTTGATGTCGAGCTTGACGCGCTGCGCGAAGTTCGGAAATTCCGACAGTTCGGAAAGCGCCAGCGGCTGATCTTCGCCCTCAAGGCCGGTCATCCGTTCGCGTGCGTATGTCGCGTAGGCATATTTGCTCATCTCGCCATCGCAAACGATGTCGATGCCAAGCTCGGCCTGGCGACGTACGACCGCTGTCACGGCGTCTTCGATCGCACCCGGTAATTGTCGCAAACCGCTCGGGTCGAGTTCGTGCTTCTCCCGGCGCAGCAGCATCGCCTCCAGTTCGGGCGAGCGCGGCAGGCTGCCGACATGGGTGGTCAGTATCCTGGAAGCGCCTGAGTGCATGTCGTTCCTCCTGGCCTTGGTCACGAAAGATCGGGCGTCGGTCGTTGAGCGCACCATCGCGGTGCGGTCCCCGTTCGATTTCGGATCGGCGCTGCAGTAACCAGCCAGATTAACGTCACCGTGACGTCATATTAGCCATGCTAATGGCGAGAGCAGCGCAGGTTGTTCGACTGTGGTGGCGAGTTCGGCCGTGGGTGCCGTCCGGAACGCGGTTGGAATTTGCTTGGCGCGTTCTCCGGGTAACGTGAAAGTATCGTTTCAGGCGGCGAGGTCAATCGGCTGATCGATGGGTTTTGTGGCGAGGGTCTGCCATCCATCGACCTTGCGCATGCTGATCTGTCCAGAGGCAAGCAACGCCCAGAACATCATCGCGGCAGTGTCCGCTGACGGCAGCACGGTTTGAGTTTTGATCCGCCGCTTGAACTCCTCGTGCAATCGCTCGATCGCATTCGTCGTGCGTACGCTGCGCCATTGGCTCGGCGGTAGGCGTGTGAAGGTGAACAGGCGCTCGCCTGCTTCCTCCAGACTGTCGGCGATGGCGCGATGCTTCAACCGCCATTTGCGGATGAAGGCCTTGCGGCGAACCGCGATTTCCTCCGGCGTCGTCGCATAGATCATGTCGTTGTAATCGGAGGTGATCTCCTCGTGCAGGCGCTCCGGGGCATGCGCGAGCAGGTTTCTGTGCTTGTGAACCGTACAGCGTTGCACCGGCACGCCGTCCCAGACGGCGGCAATGGCTTTGTCGAGCCCCGGCGCGCCATCGACGATCAGGAACTCGGGACGCCTGAGCCCACGCTTGATGAGATCGCCGAGCACCGTGCGCCAGGCCTCGGCGCTCTCGC
>NZ_JBVAPG010000310.1:0-4529 GCF_055413685.1 Bradyrhizobium sp. LeoA1Lang
AAGCTCATCCACGGTTGTGGCCGGAGGGGTAACGGGCGACTTCGCCACGCGTCTTGGCCGGTGGCCACCGGCCAAGACGCTAAATCGCTTCCATCGCACAAATCATGCCCGTGCAGATACAAGGGGTCGTCGCCGCGGGCACGGTGCGCGTGGAGAGAGACCCCTCACCCCATCGAGTTCGCTGCTGACCGCTGAGCTGCCCTCTCCCACAAGGGGCGAGGGCACATCAATTGGCAGCTCGAGGGCTGCGATGAATTCCGACCGACGCGGGCACCGCTCTTTCCCCTCATCCTGAGGAGCCGCGAAGCGGCGTCTCGAAGGATGAGGGCACCGGCGGGGCCCTATGGTTCGAGACGCGCTTCGCGCTCCTCACGATGAGGGGTCTGACAGCTTGCCCGTCACTTCGCCGGCTTGCGTTCGATCGGGTGGATGTCGATCGCGCGCAGGCGGCCGAGGCGCAGGACGTCCATGGCCAGCGTGCGGTCGATGCGGTCGCGGTCGAGTGCGCGGATCAGATCGTCGACGCCGTTGATGTCGACGCCGTCGAGCTTGATCACGACGTCGCCGGGCAAAAGCCCCGCCTTTGCCGCCGGGCTGTCCGGCTCGATCTGCGCGAGCAGCGCGCCCATCTTGTTCTCGACGCCGGCGAGCACCGCATGGCGCCTCGGGACCGGCGCGGTCTGGCCGGCGACGCCGATGAAGGCGCGGCGGACATAGCCGTGGCGGATGATCTCCGACAGCACGAACTGCGCGGTGTTGCTCGCGACCGCAAAGCAAATGCCCTGCGCGCCGTTGATGATCGCGGTGTTGATGCCGATCACCTGCGAATTCGACGACACCAGCGGGCCGCCGGAATTGCCGGGGTTGAGCGCGGCATCGGTCTGGATCACGTCCTCGATCGTGCGCCCGCTGACCGAGCGGATCGAGCGGCCCAGCGCCGACACCACGCCGGCCGTGACCGTCGATTCAAAGCCGAGCGGATTGCCGATCGCGACCACGAGTTGGCCGCGCCGGAGTTGCTTGGAGTCGCCGAGCGAGGCGTAAGGCAAATCGCGCGCGCCATCGGCCCGCAGCAATGCGAGATCGGTGTCGGGATCGACGCCGAGCACATGGGCATCGGTGACGAAACCTTCGGTGTCGCGCAGGCGGATCTCCTTCGACGAGCCGACCACATGGCTGTTGGTCAGCACGAGACCGTCGGGCGAGATGACGATGCCGGAACCGAGCCCGCCACGCTCGCGCGGTGTTCGGACCTTCGGGCCGGTCTCGACGCGCACCACCGCGGGACCGACGCGTTCGGTCACGTCGATCACGGCGTTGGAATAGGCGTCGAGCAGCGCCCGGTCATTGCCCGGGGCAGCTTCAGTCGTTCGCGGCGACAGCGCGTCGCTGGCGTTATTTGGGGCAAAATCCAACATGGTGAGGTTCCTTCGGAGAACTCACATGGGGGCCGGGTTCCTCCTGCGCAAGGTACCCATGTTGGGCGCCGACCTGCCCAAATGGCTAGGGCGCTGGAGCTCTCTCCACTCGGCGGGACGTAGCCCGGGTGAAGCGCCAGCGTAACCCGGGACCGGTCGCAGCCGCGGATATAGATGTCCCGGGTTACGCTTTCCGCTCCACCCGGGCTACGACTTCCTGCCGTGACGCCAGGGCGCGCGCCGCAAGCTGCCGCCGCGCGCCTTGACGGGATCAAGCAGCGACCAATCGCCTTGCTCCAGCGTGTGGCCCTTCGGGAACGGCGCACGCAGTTCGTGGCCGAGCGAGCGCAGCACGCGGTCGTCGCGGTAGTAGCATTGCAGGACGACGCGGACGAGCGTTGCCGCCGGAACTCCGCCGGTCGCGCGGAATTCCTTTGCAACCTTCTCGCGCTGCGCCGCGTCGAGCTCGGCAAGCGGCTGGCCGGCCAAGCGCGCGAGATGGTCGAGCGCGGCGCGCACCTGCTCGGTATCGCGGCCGAGCGTTGCCAGGATGTCGGCCTGGATGGCCCGATCGTCTGCGCCGGGCACCTTGTACTCGGCACTCTCGGGAACGATCATCGCCGCGATGGTCCTGAGATCGTCGCGCTGGGCTGTGGAGAGCGTATCGGCTGACATGGCATCCTCAGTCGAACAAATTGGCAAGACGCTGTTTCATCTGGTCAGCGATGTAGAGCGCGATCGCCTGGATCGTGGAAGTCGGGTTGACGCCGCCTGAGGTGACGAACACGCTGCCGTCGACGATGAACAGGTTCTTCACATCATGCGAGCGGCCCCACTCGTTGACCACGGAACGCGCAGGGTCCGTGCCCATCCGTGCGGTGCCGAGCAGGTGCCAGCCGCCCCAGGGGATCGGACTATTGGTGCAAATATCGGTCGCGCCGGCGGCTTCGAGAATCTCCCGGCCGCGCGCCAACCCATGCTCCATCATCTTCCGGCTGTTCTCGCTGATCGTGTAGTCGATCTTCGGGGCGGGAATGCCGTGGCTGTCCTTCAGTACGGGATCGAGCGTGACGCGGTTGTGCTCCTCAGGAAGATCCTCGCAGATCGCAGAGACCGCGAGGCGGTGGCCGTTGAGCTTGCGGAAGACGCGGTGATGATCCGCACCCCACGGCAGAATGCCCTTCTGCTCGCTCGCGACGGCCTCGAACACAGGCCCTGCGCCGCGGCCGAACTGAATGCCATAACCGCGGACGAAGCCGCGCGAGAGGTCGGTGTCGTAGAACTCCTTGCTCCACAGGCAGGTCGGCGGCGCGCGGTTGCTGTCGGTCGGCTCCTTCACGAAGCCGTAGATCTGCGCATAGGGATGGAACATCAGGTTCTTGCCGACCAGGCCGGATGAATTGGCCAAACCATTTGGAAACCGGCCGGAGACCGAGTTCAAGAGCAGCCGCGGCGTGCCGACGCCGTTGCAGGCGATGATGACGACCTCGGCCGGCTGAAACTGCTCGACGCCATCCTTGTCATAATAGACGACACCGGAGGCCATGCCGTGCTCGTTGGTCAGGATCTCGCGTACGCGACAATGCGTCTTGAGCTCGACGCCGGCGCGGATCGCATGCGGCCAATAGGTGATGTCGGTCGAGGCTTTCGCGCCCTGCGCGCAGGCCGGCGTGCAATGGCCGAGATTGATGCAGCGCGCCCTGCCCTCATAGTCCATGGTCGCGACCGTGGTGTCCGACGGCCACCAGTGCCAGCCGAGCTTGTTCATGGCCTTGCCGATCAGCGGACCGGAGAGCCCGAGCGGCTGCGGCGGCATCGGCGGGTGCGTCAATGGCGAGCGCGGATCGCCCGTCAGGCCCGATACGCCCATCATCCGGTCGTTCTCTTCGAAGAATGGGGTGAGCGCATCGTAGTCGATCGGCCAGTCATCGGCGACGCCGTCGAGCGTCTTCACCTTGAAATCGGACGGATGTAGCCGCGGCCAATGCGCCGTGTACATCACGGTCGAGCCGCCGACGGCGTTGAAGTTGACGACCTTGATCGGCGAGTTGTCGTCGTTGATTGGATAGTCCTCAGGACGACCGCGGACGTTCGGGCTGGTCGACCAGTCGCTATAGAACTTGGCTTCCCAGTCCCGCCCGGTGCTCGGATATTCCGCGGGATTCATCCAGCCGCCTTGCTCAAGGCAAAGGATGTGCATTTTCGTCTCAGCCAGCGACCACGCCACCGCAGCGCCGGACGCGCCGGCGCCGATGATCAGGACGTCAACGGGATCGTTCATTGGGGTTTCCCCTGGGATTATTTATCCGTCATTGCGAGCCACCGGGTCGGCGCGAAGCGCCGCCCGATGACAGGCTCCGCGAAGCAATCCGCGCCTCGGCGGGCGGACAGATGGATTGCTTCGCTACGCTCGCAATGACGGCGCGTTGTTGGCTAGACGATAGGGGAAAACCGGATGCGGAGTAAAGCGGCGGCAGCGATCACGGCGTGCGCGGCACGATCATGACGTCGAGCCCGCGGATTTCGTCCGGCGTTGCGGATCGCGTCATCGCGCCCGGCGCTTCCACCAGCACCTGCAGCCGAAGCCGCTTGTTGACCACATTCCTCGACTGAACTGGGAAGGTTTCGGAACGGGTGTCATTCGGCCCCGGCACGCCGTAGGTCATAATCGAGCCGATCACGTCGCCCTGCTCGGTCTTCACGACCAGGCGAGCACCGAACGGCAGCGGACCGGTAACGACCTTGACCCGGACCGCCTCATTCGGACCGGGATCGCGCGGCGCGAGCAGTTCGGTCATCTTCCGGCCCTGCGCCGAGGCCAGGCCCGCGCTGGCGAGGCTTACGAGGAGGGCAATGGAAAGAGCATGTCGCATGTAAGGCCTCGGCAGGATGACGGTGGTTCGGATTGTCATCCCACTCTGGCCTTTTGTTGGCCGCGATCACGTTCAGGCGTGATCTTTCGGAATGCTGTCGTCCCGGCGAACGCCGGGACCCATATGTGGACGGCCCCCGTGGCACAAGAGCTTTTGAGGTGATCGGATCGCTGCATCCATATGTCCGGCCTGTTTGATGCGATCGGATGATCGCTGGCCAAGATGGGATGCGCGAGGC
>NZ_JBVAPG010000311.1:0-4519 GCF_055413685.1 Bradyrhizobium sp. LeoA1Lang
ACCAGCCGGTGTGATATCTCTCGTCATGGCGTTGCTCTCCTTTGTGGAATCAGCACCCCGAGCCTACCGGCTCAAGGTGGGCAACGCCGACCTCTTCAGTAATTCAACAGAACCCGGGACATCCCCGCAAATTCTCCATCACGGTTTGGTCGAGGGGGAAATGCGCCTGGAGTAACTGCGGCGGCGTTAGCGCCATCCACTGGTCGAGCGAGAGGTCCGCGAAGTAGCTGCTTCTGAACATCTCCAGGAAGCGCAACGGCGTGTTCCCGGTGTTCTCGATGTAATGGCCCATCGCGAACGGTACATAGCCGACATCACCGGCCCGATAGTCGAATGTGCGAGCCGTTCCTTGAGCTCCGAACACACCCATGCGCCCTTGCCCTTCGATGTAATATTGCCATTCATCTACATTGGGATGCCAATGCAGTTCGCGCGCCCCGCCCGGCTCGACTTCGACCAGGGCGACGGCCACCGTTTTCGATGCTTTGAATACGCTCGAATCGGCGATGCGTACGGTTCCGCCTTTGGTGCGGATCGGCTCTTGCGCCATGAGTCGATGCTTAAAGGTTTGCGGCACGGGCTCGGCGCCCATGAGCTTGTCAGGACCGAGCGGCCCGGGCACCTCAGATCTGAAGATGTAGCGCTGGCTCGGATCGGGCAGATGCGCAAAGTTATCGCTGGAGACGCCGAAGTTCTTGCCCAGCATTTCTTGGGGGATGTGCTTGAACCAATCGGTGATGAGGAACGTATCATCTTCGTCGAAGGATCCATCGTCGAAGACCAGCAGAAATTGGCAGCCGTCGGGACCTAATCCCTGGATCGAATGCGGTATGCCGCCCGGGAAATACCACAGGTCGCCGATGCCCACGTCGTCGACGAAATTATTGCCATCCTGGTCAATCGCGGTGATGCGGGCGGTGCCGTAAAGCATGTAGGCCCATTCGGCCTGCTTGTGCCAATGCAGTTCGCGGATACTGCCGGCATTCAACCGCATCTCGACGCCTGCCAGAGTCGTGGAGATGCCGAGCTCGCGCTGAGTGACCTGCCGCGTCCAGCCGCCGTCGGTCTGGCGTGTATGCGCATCCGCAAAAGAAAAATGCAGGTTCGGCAGCGTGCCCTGGTCCGTCGACGGCGGATTGAGCGTGTCGGGATTTTCTCGGTCGCGCGTGAGATCGCGTGGGCCTGGGTTGCTACCGCCAAGACCTGGAGCGCGATTGGGTTGCGGCACCTGTGGGGTCGTCTGCCCCATGGCCGCGGAAGTTGCGGCCAGAAGTCCGCCAGCAGCACCGATGGCAACAATATCGCGACGTGAAACTGGGTTCATGATGTTACCTCGTCTTCAGGGCCTTCTCATTGCATGTAATCACACGGAGAAGGCAGTGTTGCTGGTAAGCTCATTGCGCAAAGGACGCCGACGAACACGGAACGTCCTTCTCCGCCACCCTTGATTCTGATGTGCTTATCACGGCTGGCTGGGCACACTTTCCGATTGGCACGAACTATCCACCACCCGACGAGAATGACCTTGCAACGCCGGCGAGGGAAATCACCTCTCGCCATAGAGTCGATAGACGATCGTTATTGCCGCTCGCCGCGCCGCGTGATGCCGTAACGAGGAATGCCACCAGCCGCATCTGCAGAAACTTCTAAACCCGTTGCCGCCCTTGGACCAATCGACGTTGAGCGCGCCAACGCGCCGCCGTCCTTGACCATGACACCACTCCTACGGTGGATTTGTCGTGCGCCACGTCGCCGACCGGATGCCGACCGAGGTAAGAGAGGGGAAGACATCGCCATTTTGCAGATGGGGCAAGATGCCTACGGAAAAATTTCGGAAATCCGGAATTGCGTTACGTGGGTAACGACCAAGCTGTTCTTGCACACTTAGGTCTGGTGGTGGCACGAAGCCAAGTCCCGCGACCCGCCATTCGATCCGAGCTGACCCGGACGCGTTATGTCGCCTCTTGGCCCTAATGCGAAGTCCGCGCTGCTTCTGAAATGGTCTGCTTATCGCGGTAGGCCGGAAGTGACGGGTCGACCCTCCAAGCGGCGCTTTTGACCCGAATGTATGGTCCGGCCGCGCGTTGCAAGAGGTTTTCGTCGAGCTGTCGGTTTGCGGTCTTGCATCAATGTATCCGGCCTCTGGTTGGAGCTTTTGCTCCGGGCCACGATGGATATCAGCGCGCATGCGTTCTCATTAGCGGACAGGCCTCAAGTGGGGGGCCATTCGGGTCACCAGTGTTCGCATGCGCCGGGAAGACCGATCCTCCATCTCTACTTATCCTCTCGCAGACCCCAGCTGGAAACTGTTGATAGAGTTACGTCATCGCTTGCTCCTCATCTCGCTCAGTTCCCTTGTTCGAGCCAAGGGCCGTTCCTTCGTCCCGGCCCGCAGAACCTCGATCGCGTCGCGCGCAGGGGCGGTCAAGGCCGGCCGTCGCGCTTGGCTTGCGGCTGGCTCCGGCGTTGCCAGGCTGCGCCTTGACGGCGCCGAGACATGGCGTGAGGATCAAGCGGGTCGGACGCCTGCATCGTCGGTCCTCGTCAACTCGAAGGCGGGTCCTTTGGCCAGCACCGCCCAGGCGATGCGGGCAAGCTTGTTGGCGAGCGCGATCGCCAGCACGTTGTGGTGCAACCGCCTCTTGGCCGCTTCGATCCAGGATTTGAGCCCGTAACGTTCCCAGTTCTTTATCTTGACCAGCACAACCCATGCCGCCTGCACGAACAGAACGCGCAGGTAGCGATTGCCGCGCCTCGAGATTTTGCCGAGGATGGTGCGGTCTCCCGTCGAGATCTGCTTGGGCACCAGTCCGAGCCAGGCGCCGAAGTCGCGGCCTTTGGAGAATACGTCTCCAGTGCCGATCGCGGCCACCATGGCGCTCGAAATGATCGGCCCGATGCCAGGCACCGTCATCAGGCGCGAACATGCCTGATCTTGACGGGCCAGTGCTTCGATCTCGCCGGATAGGCCATCGATGAGCTGATCCAGCCGGCGCCAGTCGCCTGCCAACTCCTCGATGACACGCAACATGCGTGGCGACAGGGCATCGGTGTGCGTCGCAAGGATGGTGGGCAGTTCCGTGCGCAGGAAGCCGATACCCTGGCGCACGGCGATCCCGCGTTCCAGCATGAAGGCGCGAATCTGGTTGATGATGCCGGTGCGTTGCGACACCAGCCGCTCGCGCACCCGATGCAGCGCCTGCAGATCCAGTTGCTCCGCGGTCTTGGTCGCCACGAACTTCATCGTCGGGCGCTGCGCGGCTTCGGCAATCGCTTCGGCATCATTGAAGTCGTTCTTCTGCCCCTTGCTATAGGGGCGGACATATTTGGCCGGCATCAACCTGGCATCGTGACCCAGCGATGCGAGTTTGCGGCTCAGGTGATGTGCGCCGACGCAGGCTTCCATGCCGATCAGGCAAGGCGGTATATTGGCGAGCCGCGCTTCCACTTGGCCACACGACCACTTTTGCCGCAGCACAATGGCGCCGCGCGCATCGTGGCCCACGACGTGGAACGAGTTCTTGCCGATATCGATGCCAATCACGGCGATCGCGGTATTGGCTATCTGAGACATGGCGTGCTCCTTGTCTTTGGCGCCCCTTGCCAGCTTCGCCTGCTGGCGGGGCAGGAGCACGGCCGGACCATCCCATTAGCGGACCCGTGTTGGCGTAGCGGCCATTCAGAAATCGGGTGGATCGATCCGTGCGAAACCCTATCGTGACTTAACACACGTAGGAGCACGACATGCAAAAGTTTCATTCTATCGCCGCTCTTTGTTGAGACGGCAGCCGGCCAGAACTGCGAGCGCTGTTCGAGCGGCTGGGGATTGATCCTCACTCTGGGCTGCGTGTTCGTCACGACGGCATGATCCAACCCAGCCCGGACCCCGTTACTGAGGCACCAGATGTCGTTGAGGTAAAGCCTAAAAGAGTTGCCTGATTTGTCTCCGACCCTCACTGAGGTGGTGCGGGTCAGCATCTGGCCCCATCAGCGGTTGCAGGATGTCTGCTATTCCGCCGCTGTCAGGAGATAACCAGATATCCCGCGAATAGGTAAAAATGACGCGAGTGACCGTTGCGGAAGTGGTCGGCTTTAGGGGCGCGCTTCCTGAATCTTCGTATCATTTCCCGGCCGCTTTGGATGGCCGGCGCATTACCTACGTTCAATTGAGCGGCTGGTCACTATCGCGTACGCATTGATGGCGAGTGGGTTGATGTTCCGAACGACGCTGTCGTGGATGGACCGAACCGCGCTGGCCGTACGATGGTCTGGCCTTACTATCTGAATGGCGCTTTCGTTGGCGTCAGATGCTTCATGCCGGGGAGCATGGGCTGATCGCGAGCGCAGGGCGATCAGCAGTTCCCACTGGGGTAACATTGCACGGTTCGGCAGCTAGTTGTTCATCGCAGTGATTTTGACGTTTTGATACCGAGCCATTCGAGGATGGGCAAGTTTTCGGGTGGCAAGAGGATCTCGATGCTTCGTGCGACGCCGGGCTGGCGGCGAATGAAGCCGTTCC
>NZ_JBVAPG010000312.1:0-4416 GCF_055413685.1 Bradyrhizobium sp. LeoA1Lang
TTGACCACATGCCCACAGCAACTGCAGCAGACAGCGTCTCTGGCTGCGTGATAGAAAGGGATCAGGAGCGGTCAGTTTCCAACTAACAAACCGGTTCAAGCGGTCCCGCTCCGCGGGTCCATTTCAGTTATCAGCAAGCCAGTCCGACAGGCGGGTAGATGGTCGCACAGGCGAGGTTGAGCTTTTGTTGAGACAGCGAGAACGTCGGCCATTTCGTGTCCCCAAGGGCAGGTCGAAATGCTCACCTGCTTCGAAACTGGGCACCAAGGTTTGCTCCACGCCGACGCGGAAGCAGCTGCGAGCATAATCGTCGAGCGCATCAATTCTCGTGCGCGCAATCAAGCGCCTCGCAGCCCGTCGGCATTGCTGTCAATTCTAATTTGGCGGCGGTATCGCTCTGCGGTTGTCCAGGTGACGGTCCGTTCTCAAACTGCGCCGTGGAAGCTCGGCAAAGCAGAGGTAACGCAGCGACGAAGGCTCAGCTGTGTCCTTGGGCACAGAATGTTCCTTAGGCCCATCGACATCATAGGACTGCTCCACGAACAGTGTCGCGAGCGCCAGATATGAGGCGAGTACCGCGAGCGTGAGCAACCACGCCAGTCGCGTATCGTGGTCGGCAGGACGTTTCATCATTTCCATTACTTCGCTGAACATCTAGTCATCTGGAACGCAAGTTCGTCACATTAGTTGATAGCTCGAATCTCTACAGAGGAGAGTGCGAGTGGCGAATGCAGGTGAGCGAGGCCGGGGCCGATCGCGCCGTTAGTGCTGAGTGCGCAGGAGCGGGCGTACTTGGAGAGACAAGTTCGTCGTCATCGCGTAGCCCGGTCGCTATCTGAGCGATGCCGTGCGATCCTGCGGTGTGCGGATGGCTTGCCAAGCAAGTCCGTAGCTGCCGAACTCGGCCTTCACGAACATACCGTTGGTAAGTGGCGTCGCCGGTTTTTGAAGGATCGCTGTGATGGCCTGCTTGACGAAGCGCGACCTGGCCGTGCTCGCACCATCAACGACGATCAGGTTGCCACCGTGATCGAGCGGACGCTGCGGACGACGCCAGCCGACGCGACGCACTGGTCGATCCGCTCGATGGCGGCGGAAACCGGCTTTTCTCACACCACGATCCGCCGAATGTGGACGGCGTTCGGCTTGCAGCCGCACCGCAGCCAGACATTCAAGCTGTCGAGCGATCCGCTGTTCGTCGACAAGGTGCGCGATATCGTCGGCCTTTATCTATCCCCACCGAACCGTGCGCTCGTCCTCAGCATCGATGAGAAAAGCCAGATTCAGGCGCTCGATCGCGAGCAGCCGGTCTTGCCGATGATGCCTGGCGTGCCGGAACGGCGCACGCACAGCTATGTGCGGCACGGTACGACCTCGCTGTTTGCCGCGCTCGACGTCGCCTCGGGGTTCGTCATCGGCAAATGCTACAAGCGGCAAAGGGCAGTCGAATTCTTGAAGTTTTTAAAAGAGATCGATGCCCAGGTCCCTGAAGGCCTCGATGTCCATATCGTCATGGATAACTACGCCACCCACAAGACACCCAGGATCAAAGCGTGGCTTGCTCGCCGGCCGCACTATCATGTCCACTTCACACCAACTTCCGCGTCATGGATCAATCAGGTCGAGCGTTGGTTCGCTGAACTCACCAGAAAGAAGATCCAGCGAGGTGTTCACACCTCCGTCAGGCAGCTCGAGGCCGACATCCGTACCTTCATCGACCTGCACAACAGAAACCCGAAGCCCTTCAAATGGACCAAGTCAGCCGATCAGATTTTGGCTTCCGTCAAACGCTTCTGCCACAAAGCTCAACAGACTTTATGTGGCGAACTTTAGATTCACGTGACTAGGTGCATGTGCCGTCGCGACGATCAGTTTACCCGGACGGTTCGACAATTGTCATGCCAGCGGCATGGGAGGGGCCGCCTTGTCTCTTTGGTGTCGGACCGGACCGTCTCGATTACTGTTTGGGGTGGCTGTGAACGATGCGCAGCCGGTAATCGCCCATGCTCGAAGCGGCCGGCCCTCGAGCGCGTCCGCTCACGCCTGGATAGTGGCTTAGGCGTAGAGCGGCAAAGCCAT
This sequence comes from Bradyrhizobium sp. LeoA1Lang, assembly GCF_055413685.1. Lineage (NCBI taxonomy): Bacteria > Pseudomonadati > Pseudomonadota > Alphaproteobacteria > Hyphomicrobiales > Nitrobacteraceae > Bradyrhizobium > Bradyrhizobium sp. LeoA1Lang. Next base: position 2,080 of record NZ_JBVAPG010000312.1, read on the forward strand.
CGGCGGCTGTGCGCCTGTCCTCAAGAACGGCAATCGTTTCATTCTGATGCTGTTGCAGTTCCATACGATCCTCCCGCTAGCCAGAGTTGTCCCGTGTTGTCAGAGGCCGCGGCCAGCTACTTAGATCGTACAATTTGACGCTACGTACGATTCAAGCCCATTGGAGAGGCTTCGTCTGGTGAATGTATCAAAAAGCCGCATCTCGAGGACGGAGAGACGGGGCAAAACCTCGAGACGAGCACAACGAGGTCCTCAACCACGCGACGCGAGCCGCGTGCTTAGAGCGTGATTGTCTGAGGCTGAATCGATTGGGGATTCCCAAATCAGGCGGGTTCTGATTCAAGATGCTGGCTGGGTTGGAGGCCGGCATCCCATGGGACGAGCCTATTCGCTTGATTTGCGCGAGCGGGTCGTTGCTGCGGTGGCAGCTGGCGAGAGCTGCCGGTCAGTGGCGGCAACCTTTAAGGTCAGCGTTGCCAGCGTGGTGAAGTGGTCGCAGCGGTTCCGTGCGACCGGCAGCGCCGCGGCCCGGCCGATGGGCGGCAATCGTCCCTACGTGCTGTCTTCCGAGCGGGATTGGCTTCTCAATCGGCTTGCCGAGCAACCGGACATCACATTGCGCGCGCTGCTTGCAGAGCTGACAGAGCGTGGGATTAAGGTCAGCTATTACGCGGTGTGGCATTTCTTCGAGCACGAAGGCATCAGCTTCAAAAAAAAGCCTGCACGCCAGTGAGCAGGATCGCCCCGACGTCGCTCGGCGGCGGGCGCAATGGAAAAAGTATCAAGGGCGGCTTGATCCCGCTCGCCTGGTTTTCATCGACGAGACTTGGGCCAAGACCAACATGACGCGTACCCACGGCCGCGCGCGCCGCGGCGAGCGGCTGGTCGCCAAGGCACCTCACGGCCGCTGGCGGACCTTGACCTTCCTCGCGGCGCTGCGCCACGACCGCATCAGTGCTCCCTGTGTGATTGACGGGCCGATCAACGGCGAAAGCTTCCTGGCCTATGTCGAGCAGGTGTTGGTGCCATCCCTTAGGCCCGGCGACATTGTCATCATCGACAATCTCGGCAGCCACAAGGGAAAGACCGTGCGGCGCGCCATCCGCGCCGCCGGCGCAAAACTGTTCTTCCTGCCGCCCTACAGCCCCGACCTCAATCCGATCGAGCAAGTCTTCGCCAAGCTGAAGATCCTGCTCCGAAAAGCTGCCGAGCGAACCGTAGAGGCAACCTGGAAGCGCATCGGTGCCTTGCTGGACTGCTTCACGCCGCAGGAATGCGCCAACTACCTCGTCAACGCCGGATACGCTTCAACATGACGCAATCACGCTCTAGGTCAAAAACTCGTCTCATTCTCATCTAAATGGAGAACGCGGCGGTCGTGCACGCAAAGTGCGCGACAACTCAGTGCGGTTCATCCTTCAGGGCGGCAAGGGCGAGGTCGAGATACTGCATTAGGTGGGGATCCCAGCCAGTCATGTTGCGAGGCGCACTGAGTCGCGCAAGAACTTTCAGTATTGTTGAAACGGTCGATTCAATTCCGGCGATTTCAGTGATTAGTGAACGCGCTTGAAGCGCCACAGCATTCGCCCGTTCGCTGCAGGGATGCTCACCCCGTTCCACGCAATCGCGCAGGTCGTCGCGGATCTTCCGCCACCGCTCCTCGCGAACTGCGTCCAGGACGCATGTGCATCGGAGCTCCTGAGTGCGCTCCTCAACCCGTGACATGGCGTCCAGAGTGGCAGGTAGCTCATCTACGCTGACGTGTATTTCTCCATCCGTTGTCATGTTGCGCAAGCGATCTCGCAGCAGGGTTGTACGCGCGACTTGAAGCTCAATTCTCTCCAAATGCATGCGCAACAAGTCAGTGAGCGAGGTGCTGCCCCCAATCGCTCTGCGAATCTCTTCAAGCGAGAAGCCAAGCTCACGTAGCGCTAGGATTTGATATACTCGTTGTACGCTCTCGCGGTCGTACATTCGGTGACCGCCGCCGGTGCGTTCCGAGGCGCTCAATAAACCCGTGTGTTCGTAGTGATGCAGAGTGCGAACCGTCACGCCGGTAGCCTCTGCAACCTCGCCAATGCGCCATCGACGCCTTCGTGGTGTAGGTTTTGTCATGGTCCTCTGTTTTCAAGCCTACAACCTGACGTCGGGTGAGATTCAAGTCATTTCAATGATCTAGCCGCCTGCTGAAAAACGTGAGGAATGAAGCGTTTTTTTTCTGTTGAGGAGGCCTCGTTGGGCTGGCGCGTCCGGGAGGCTAGGTCTGGGCTGGCTGGGCTGCAACCAGTTTGGGGATGCGGATCAGATTATAGGCGATCAGATTGAGCAGGAAATCGG
>NZ_JBVAPG010000313.1:0-4410 GCF_055413685.1 Bradyrhizobium sp. LeoA1Lang
TGCTTCGACGTATCCATTCCAATGCGGATAATCTGCGTCACGGACGGCTCCCTCGTTTGAGATTTCGACAACCTCATTCTGGCACAACTGATGCCGTAGGGGGCCGTCCACCCCATCAACCACAGGCACTCGTTGTTGCGCTGGGCCGTGGCCATAGCCGCCGCCAAACCCGCTTTCGTGGTTATGGGTCCCGGGTCAAGTCCGGGACGATACCGTGTGTGAGGCAACATGGACGCCCGCGACGTCATCAAGATCGGCATGAGCGCCAAGCGCACGCTTGTGGTGCCGCCCGAGCGCACCGTCGGGCATTTCGTACCTGGCATGCCGATGGTCTACGCCACGCCGATGATGATCCTGGAAATGGAGATGGCCTCGGGCGATGCGATCCGTGGCAAGCTGCAACCCGGCTGGGTCACGGTGGGTACCGAGGTCGATATCCGCCATCTCTGGGCTGCGCCCGTGGGCGCGGTGGTGCGCACCACCGCAAAAGTCATCGCGGTCGAACGCCGCGTGATCCGCTTCGAGGTGCAGGCTTTCCACGGCGAGCGCAAGATCGGCGACGGCCGCCACGCCCGCGGCCTGGTCAATGTCGAGAGTTTTACCAGGCGGATCGCGGAGCAGTGAATCCGTAGGGGTGGGCAAAGCGTAGCGTGCCCACCATGGAATACTCCGCTCGTGATGGTGGGCACGCTGCGCTTTGCCCACCCTACAAAGCTACAAAGTCCGGCTACTTCGCCAATTCCTTCGATCGCTTTGTCGCGGCTGCAATCGCGCGGATCATCAGTGGGCGCAGCCCGTCGGTCGCCATCAGCACGTCCAGCGCAGCGGCGGTGGTGCCGCCGGGCGAGGTGACGTTCTGACGCAGGGTCGGCGCCGGCAAGTCCGAGCGGTGCAGCAATTCGCCGGAGCCCGAGACGGTCGCGCGCGCCAGCTTGGTGGCGAGGTCTTCCGGCAATCCGGCCTCGACGCCGGCGCGCGCGAGCTCTTCGGCGAGCAGGAACACATAGGCCGGACCGGAGCCGGAGACCGCGGTCACGGCGTCCATCAGGCCCTCGTCGTCGACCCATTCCACCGCGCCGGTTGCGCGCAGCAGCGCATCCGCAGTCGCACGCTGCGCGGCGCTGACATTGTTAGCGGCGACCGCGACCGTGATGCCGCGGCCGATCGAGGCCGGCGTGTTCGGCATCGCGCGCACCACCGCGCCGCCGCAGACTTCCTCGAGCGAGGCGATGGTGGTTCCGGCCATTATCGAGACGACAAGCGTCGATGGCGCGACCAGCGACTTGAGCGCGGCGCCGGCATCCCGGAACGATTGCGGCTTGACCGCGACCACCAGCGCGTCGACGTGGCCTGCGTCTTTGGGATTGAGACGGACGCCCTTGGGGGCCAGCGCACCGATCTCGGCCGAAGGCTGCGGGTCGATCACGGCGACGCGCGAGGCATCGAGGCCTCCGGCGAGCCAGCCGCTCAGCATCGCCCCACCCATCTTGCCCGCGCCGGCAAGCGCGACGGTGCCGGTGATATTTTGCAAGGTGTTGTTGCTCAAGGGCGCCACCACTGTCGTCCCGGCGCAGGCCGGGACCCATAACCACAGTCGGTTCTAGTGAGGTGCACAACGCGCGACAAGCATTTTAGCTGAATGCGGACATCACGCGGTATGGGTCCCGGCCTCCGCCGGGACGACGGCGCGTGTTCCTTAAGCCTCGCCCTCGGTGTCGAACATCGCGGCGCTCATCGCCTCCTGGGCGGTCTTGCCGGCCCACACCACGAACTGAAACGCCGGGTAGTAGCGCTCGCAGCCATGGATGGCGCCGACCAGCATGCTCTCGCATTGCGCGGTCGATGCGTTCAACCCGCCGGGCAGCAGCAGCGCCTGACGATGCATGATCATGCCGGTGTGGGTCCAGAGATCGAAATGGCCGATCCACAATTGCTCGTTGATGGCGGCGATCAGCCGCTGGGCTTCGGGACGGCGCGCCGGTGGAATCTTCATGTCGAAGGCGCACGCCAGATGCAGCGCCTCGATCTCGCTCATCCAGGTGAAGGAGAGCTGATAGTCGGTCCAGTCGCCTTTGGAGACGATCGTGACCTCGTCGCCAGCGCGCTCGAACGCCCAGTTGTTATCGGCCGCAATGTCTTCGACCACCGCAAGTGGATGGTTCTCGGAATCGATTATGCCTTCGAGGAGGGACATGCCGTCTCGACCCTTGTTCTTCTGACTTTCTTGGTACGCATCCGGAAGGCCGGCCTGCACCAGATAACGCATGGTTGCCGACTGCAGGCCCCCGTGGCCTTCCCGATCGCTCCGAGGCTTGCCAGGATGAAGTGATGTGATTTGCGGAATCCGCGCAACCGGGCCCCGAGTCCGTCCACAGCCAAAGGCGTGCTCGTCCACAGCTCATCGCCGCCACAATTATTAACGCGAGAACAAATCGGAATCGGATTTGCGCGATCGTCGCAATCGTTAACGCGCTCCGCGCGTTTCGGCCCGGGCGAGGGCACCTGAGAGTCGCCAAGCGGTCGTCAAGGCTCGCGCCGGGCACATGGGGAACATGCCGATTCGCCATGCCAAGGCGCTTGCCGCGTCCGTGGGTTTGGCAATAGCTTTGGGGCAGGTCGTCCATTCCGGGCGGCCGATGTTCTCAGGGCGGGGTGAAAGTCCCCACCGGCGGTAAGGGCCTGATGGCCCAAGCCCGCGAGCGCCTTTCTCCTCCCGGGAGGAAGGGTCAGCAGATTCGGTGCAATTCCGAAGCCGACGGTCAAAGTCCGGATGAAAGAGAACGGTTGCGGCAGCCTCGCCATCGCGCGTGGCTACAGTCGTTTTCCGTATGCCCTGATTCTGGTCCTGAAAGAGGAAAGCCATGAATCAGATGTTGCAAGACGCCGAAGTCCAAACTCCCGAAGCCGAGGAAGTCCAGTCGCCCGCGGGTGCCGCGCTGGCGACATCAGAGCCGCCGCCGGCGCCCACGCATCCGCGTTTCGCCAAGCCGCAGCGGGTTGCATTCGTGCAATCGTCCTGGCACCGCGACGTGGTGGAGGAATGCCGCATCGCCTTCCTCGCCGAGATGGAGGCGCGCCATGTCACCAATATCGACGTGTTCGAGGTGCCGGGCTCGTTCGAGATTCCGTTGCACACGCAGATCCTCGCCAAGACGCGCCGCTACACGGCGATCGTCGCCGCGGGCCTCGTCGTCGACGGCGGCATCTACCGCCACGAATTCGTCGCCGACACCGTGATCAAGGCGCTCATGGACGTGCAGTTGCGCACGGAGGTGCCGGTGTTCTCGGCCGTGCTGACGCCGCAACAGTTCCACGAGACCGAGGTGCATTACGATTTCTTCCGCAAGCATTTCGCCATCAAGGGCGTCGAGGTCGCGGAAGCCTGCGCCAACACCCTGCACAGCCTGGAGCGCCTGCGCGGCCAGGTCGCCGCGGGGATCGTGGGGTAGGTTGATCGTGGAATCGTAGATGGGGTAACGGGCCCCGGGCTGCCCTCCAAGCGAGCCGCGCTTGCTACGGCGCTATGGGTGGCGCGCTGCGCGCGGCTCGCTTGGAGGGCGGGCGGTCGTCCCTCACATTGATGGTGTGACGGAGTCGAGGATGAACCTCGCTCCAAGCATCGCGGAGAGACGACCATGGAGCACTATGCCGGAATCGACGTGTCATTGGAATGCTCGAGCGTGTGTGTGGTTGACGCCAACGGCAAGATCGTGCGGGAGGCGAAGGTGGCGAGCGAGCCGGAGGCGCTGATCGCCTGGTTCCGCTCGCTCGGCTTCGGTCTTGAGCGGATCGGGCTGGAGGCCGGACCCTTGTCGCAATGGCTGTTTGCGGCGATGAAGGCGGCCGGGCTTGCCGTGGAGCTGCTGGAGACGCGACACGTGCGGAATGCGTTCAAGGCCATGCCGGTGAAGTCGGACCGTAACGATGCGCGCGGGATTGCGCAGCTGATGCGGCTGGGTTGGTTCCGCCCGGTGCATTGCAAGTCGCTGAGCGCGCAGGAGACGCGATCGCTGCTGACCGCGCGCAAGCTGGTGCAAGCGAAGCTTCTCGACGTCGAGAACAGCCTGCGCGGGATCCTGCGCGGCTTTGGCCTCAAGGTCGGCAAGGTGACGGCGCGGACGTTTGCGGGGCGGATCCAGGAACTCGTCGCGGGCCATCCGCATCTTGAGCGGATCGCCGCTGCGCTGTTGGCGGTCCGCGAGATCCTACGGAAGGAGTTCGCGGCCTTCGAGAAGCAGACCCGCAGGATGGTGCGAGCCGACCAGCAGGCCCGGCTGCTGACGTCGGTCCCGGCCGTCGGCCCGATCGTGGCGCTGACCTATGCCAGTGCGATCGACGATCCGGGACGGTTCACATCATCGAAGCAGGTGGGCGCCCATTTCGGCTTGACGCCGAAGAAGCATCAGTCCG
>NZ_JBVAPG010000314.1:0-4218 GCF_055413685.1 Bradyrhizobium sp. LeoA1Lang
TTGACAGAGCTTGCTGCCCGGCCACTGTTAGCCACCATGGGATCGACACCAATGTCCGGCTGATAAAACAAACGACTGCAATTCACCCTTCACAGAAGTCTCTTACACAAAATATCTGACATTCCCTGGGTCAATGCCGAAGCGGCGAACCAAGGAGGCAAAATCTTCGTCTTCCGTTTCAAGAAGCGCGAAGAGTGCGTTGAGTGCATCACTCGTCATTCTTGATATCGCCCTGCAATGTTGAGCACCAGCCTACGATTGATGGCGAAGCGCCCTTGTCCGCTAGTAGATTGACCTCTTTCAAGTGCTTGGCCAGCAGGACCTTTGCGATGGCTGTCTGGTTCGGAGATTTCTTGAACCGATCGAGGAACGCTGGCTGCGCTTCCACTTCTATCATCACAATATCTTTAGGCTGGAAGGAAAACCGCCCCTCAACTCTGATATTGGGCGCATTGACACGCAACTTGCAAAGAGCTTCTTCACCCGAGTAGCGCGATTGCATGTAGGTTTCCGCTACTGCGGAAAAACGCCATCTGTTCCCGGACATGGCAACCACCGGCTCTTCTTGCGTGTCCGCAACCTGAGTTTCTGTTGCCGATACCTTGCTTTCCTTGGACCCTCCGGCGCTCACGGTTACTTCGTTCTTTCCAGTGTTGACCGTGCCACCCTTTAGATATGCACCAAGCGAGACACTTCCTCCTACACGGAAGGCCCCAGTGGCTGCCTGCATGCGGTGGATGTGCGTCTTCGCAACCACAGGCTTCCTATCCCCGAAGCGGTGAGCAGAGGGATCAATTTCACAGCCGGTCAGGTCCAAGCTAAGAGTGGCCCTCGCCAGTCCTATTTCCACGGACTTGGACCAGTCTTCCGACGACACAACCATCGTCCCAAATCGAACGTCTGCCCCGAGATGAAAGTCATGCTCGTTCGCGCCCTGAGGAGCGAACAGGGCAACCTCAAGCAGATCGCCACATCCCGCCTGCGCAACCTGTTCGAGGCTAATTGGCTTCGGCTTCTTCGCGGCCAAGAGGCTCCCCCAGCTTCATTCGCCTAGGAAGATGCTCAGGAACCAACGCGAGTGCAAGCGGAGCGAGCTATGCTCCTTACTTCTCCACCGTTGCACGAGGGGTTGCGTCTGTACACAATTCGGCGGCCGCCAGTTCGCTTACGCAGCCACGAAGCGGGCTATACCGAAGAGCGGTTTAACTGCGTTGAGCCATCATCGGATGGACCGTAGCAAGTCGTAGAGACGTGTACATTCGGGCCAATGGCGCTCCCTAGGGGAATCGAACCCCTGTTTCAGCCTTGAGAGGGCCGCGTCCTAACCGCTAGACGAAGGGAGCGTTGCGGTCTCAGGCAATAGCCTCGAAAACCGAAAACTGCAAGCGAGCTTGGCTCAGGGTTCGCTGACGAAGCGCAGTTTTCCTGCGGGTTTCAGCGTTTTTGCGTCGAAGGTGCGGATTTCGGTGGCCCCGCCTATATCAAGGGTCACCACCAGGCGGTCGCCGGCGGTGCCGGTGGACACGATGCGGGCGCCCTTCGGCAGGGTTGCCGTGATGTCGATCGTGGCGGCAGGGCTTCCCTCCCCGCGGTAAAAGCGATACCCGACGGCGATGAGGACCACGGCCACTGCCAGCGCCGAGGTCAGGCCTGCGATCAGCATCATCCGCCGCACCCGCGCGATCAGGGCGGCCTGCTCTTGGGTCGGTTCAGGGATCGTTGCGTCGGTCATGGGCGGCTCTTTAAACATGATCTGCGGAAGTGGAAACCGGTTTTGCCGAAGAAAATAAGCGTGAACGAAGAAGAACAGGGCGCTCCGTGCCCTGATGTCCCGCATGGTGCCGGCCCTGGCGCCCAACGGCTGGCCGTCGTCGTTCAGGGCGATGAGGGGTCGTCGCGGCTCGACCGTGTCCTCGCCGCGCGCTTGCCGGAATTGTCGCGGTCGCGGCTGAAGGCGCTGATCCTGGCCGGTTCCGTCACGGTGAAGGACGCTCCCGTCCGCGATCCTGCTTTTCACGTCGCCGAAGGCGACACGGTCGAGGTCGAGATTCCCCAAGCAGTCCCGCCAGAGCCGAAGGGCGAGGATATCGCGCTCGATATCATCTATGAGGACGACGACCTCATCGTCATCGACAAGCCGGCCGGCCTTGTGGTGCATCCAGCCGCTGGCCATGAGAGCGGCACGCTGGTCAACGCCCTGATCGCCCATTGCGGCGCCAGCCTTTCCGGCATCGGCGGCGTGCGGCGTCCGGGGATCGTCCATCGGCTGGACAAGGACACCACCGGCTTGATGGTGGTCGCGAAAAACGACCAGGCCCACCAATCGCTGACCGCGCAATTTGCCGACCATGGCCGCACCGGGGAGATGGAGCGCGGCTATATGGCCTTCATCTGGGGTGTGCCGAACCGCCAGCGCGGCACCATCGACGCGCCGATCGATCGTCATCCGTATGCTCGCGAGAAGATGGCGGTGCGCGAAGGCGGTCGCGAGGCGATCACCCATTGGGAGCTGCAGGAAGTGTTTCAGGGGCGCGGCAAGCCGGTCGCCTCCCTGCTCGCCTGCCGGCTCGAGACCGGACGCACCCATCAGATCCGGGTGCACCTCTCCCATATCGGCCATCCCTTGCTAGGCGATTCGGTCTACGGCCCGCATTTCAAGACGAAGGCCAGCCATCTGGAGCTCGAGGCACAGGCCGCGCTGGCCGCTCTCGGCCGCCAGGCACTCCACGCGTACCTCCTTACCATCGAGCATCCCAGGAGCGGGGAAATTTTGCATTGGGAAGCGCCTCTACCGGAGGATCTGCTTCTCCTGAAACGCAGCCTTGAGGGTGGCGCTATGACGCACCCCTTGAAAAAGCATTGATATGACAATAGGTTATACCAGCCACACGCGGACGTGACGTCAGCAATCCTTCCCTATCACGACCCATTGGGTGTATTGTGCACCTGCGTTGAATATCCAACGCGGAACATCGCAAGCCGGCCGGCTTTAACACAGCGGCGGCCTGCCGGGCCCGCCGCTATCGGGGGCCTGAACCACTGGAGGGCGCAAGTATGGCCCGTACAGCCACTTTACCGGTTCTCAATGGAGAATCCGGTCTTTCTAGATACCTCGCCGAGATCCGTCGGTTCCCGATGCTGGAACCGCAAGAGGAATATATGCTCGCCAAACGTTGGCGCGAGCACGACGATCGCGACGCGGCACATAAACTCGTCACCAGCCACCTCAGGCTCGTGGCCAAGATCGCCATGGGCTATCGCGGCTACGGCTTGCCGATATCCGAAGTCGTTTCGGAAGGCAATGTCGGCCTGATGCAGGCGGTGAAGCGGTTCGAGCCCGAGAAGGGCTTCCGCCTCGCCACCTACGCCATGTGGTGGATCAAGGCGTCGATTCAAGAGTACATCCTGCGTTCCTGGTCGCTCGTGAAAATGGGCACGACCGCGAACCAGAAGAAGCTGTTCTTCAACCTGCGCAAGGCGAAGAGCAAGATCTCCGCTCTGGACGAGGGTGATCTCCACCCCGACCAGGTGAAGCTGATTGCGAGCCGCCTTGGCGTGACGGCTCAGGACGTGATCGACATGAACCGCCGTCTTGGCGGGGACGCGTCGCTCAACGCGCCGATCCGCGACGACGGCGAAGCAGGCGAATGGCAGGACTGGCTGGTCGACACCGCGCCGAATGCGGAAGCCCTGATGGCGGAGAGCGAAGAGTTCGATCATCGCCGCCAGGCTTTGACCGGCGCCATCAACGTGCTCAACCCGCGCGAACGCCGCATCTTCGAGGCGCGGCGCCTCGCGGACGAGCCGATGACGCTGGAAGACCTCGCCGCTGAATTCGGCGTGTCGCGCGAACGCGTGCGGCAGATCGAGGTCCGCGCTTTCGAGAAGGTGCAATCGGCCGTCAAAGGCACGATCGCCAAGCAGGAAGCGGCGCTCGAAGCCGCGCACTAACAGCACCAGACAAATCACTCGGTCAAAGCCGGCGGCAACGCCGGCTTTTTCTTTGCGGCCATGAACCCGCTGAACGCGCGGCTCCCGCCTACTCGCCCCACTCCTTAGCCATCTTCGCCAAGGCGCAGCCCTCGCAATAGCGTGAGCGTCACGAGAGGATCGCCGTGCCCGGCCTTGACTTGCGCGGAATGCTTTGGATTGCCCGATCGGGGTGATTGACGCTGCCGCTGGGCGATGATTGGGTGCTCCCCTCTGAAGGGACCTCTG
>NZ_JBVAPG010000315.1:0-4191 GCF_055413685.1 Bradyrhizobium sp. LeoA1Lang
GCGGCAAAGCCGCGGCGCTGGGTATAGTAATAGGCTTCCTTGAACGGCGCCCAGGCCCGCGACAACTGCTCAAAGGCCGTACCCGGAGCCGTCTCGGCATAGGGGATCGCCAAAAGCTTGCCGCTTGAGGCCTCTTCGGCCGCGACGGGCAGCTGAGAGGCAAGCTGGTTCAGGCTCTTTTGCCGCGGCTTCAGTTTGCTGCCGCCGAACAGGTCCATGCGGTAGGGCACGCCCTCCACGGCGAACGTGCTTGTCAGCTCGAAGTCAGTCGGAGGTTTCTGTAGCTGCACCGCCACCACCTTCACCGCGCCCGAGGTCAAGCGGTGGAAAATAGAATAGCGCAACTCGGCTTCGCCGGCCAGCGGCCGGCCTTGCATGTCGACCACCGGCAGCCGCATCAGTCCGGCATCGCCTTGCGGCGGTCTCGGCTCGTGGTCCATGGCCTGAAGGACCCGATGGACATCGAAGCTGGCGGCTGCATGCTGAGCCTGGACCATCGATGCGTTCTGCGCCATGAAGGTGTCGAGCGCTTCGAGCGGCTCCTTCGCCTCGATCTCGGCGATCACGCTCCAGCTCATGTAGGAAAGGTCGCCGTAGATGAGGGCGCGGGCACTGTCCAGGATCTGCCTGGTCTTGCCGTGCAGCTCTTCCCGCCTGGCCTGCAAGGCGAGCTCGTCGCCGTCGACATAGGGCCGCCGGTAGAGCGCTTCCAGCACCGCCCGGGTCTCGAGCACCTGATAGATCGAAAGCGCCGGGCAGCGGCTTGCATTGGCGCCGCTGGTGCACTCGGCCTGGCCTGCCTTGAGATGGGCATCGATCTTGTGTTCCACCACCGGCTGGACGGCGTTGAGCAGGCTCAGCGCCGGCCTGCGATGCCAGCGCAACACCGGATTTGGGCTGCGAGCAAATGGCAGCAGGGAGGCGCAAAGATTGCCCATCGTCTCGAGATCGTTGTCGAGCTTAAACCCGGGAGCGGCACGTAACACCTCGAGCCTGTCCAGCCCCGGCTTTGCCAGCGCACCGAGATCGTCCAACAACTGCGCCTTGCCCAACGCCTTGAATATACTCGCGATGGCACGGACATCGGCGCGCTGCAGCCGATCCTCGGCATATTGGAGGTAGTGCGCCAGCCGATGCAGCCGGTCCTTCAGCAAGGCGGGTTCGGCGACCTCGCCGGCGGTCGCTCCCCCCTCGATACCACGCGACAGGCCTTTGGCGATCCTGACTAGCGCAGGCGTGCTGAAAGTGCTGAAGCGACGGCCCTTGGAACCGAGCTCGCCGGCGATGGCAACGATCGCCTTGCGTGCTTTTTCTTCTTCCGGCCACTTGCCGAAACCGCTCACCAGATTGGCCAATTCTTGATTCGAGAATCTGTTGAGATTGCCGGCGCGGGCAACCACCACGCCGGCGATGGCAAGCGTCGCTTCACGCGTCTTCTGCTGGTCCGGCCATCTGCTGAAGCGGTACACAAAATCGGCCAACTCTGGATCCGAAAATCCGTCGAGATTGCCGTCGCAGGCAACCACCGCGCCGGCGATGGCAAGCGTCGCTTCGCGCGTCTTCTGCTGGTCCGACATTGCGTCGGAGATGCGGTGCGGGCCTTCTTCGCTATCAGGACGCCCTGCTTGTCCAAGCAACTCTCCGGTGCTGCCCGTACTCCCTCTCCGATCCAGCAAAACGCATCTCAGGGCCTGGGCATCTTGATGACGCACGGGCTCGACGGAACGCGACGAGGCGGTTTGCCGAACCGGGGTGGTCGGTTCACGGCCATCATCACGCTCCGCCGAAGCGGCGGACAAGATCAATGGATTGGCTTCCTGCCTGCTGCTGGCCCACCGCTCGAGGCACCACTGCCGATAACTGCGAATGTCCGCCTCTGAAGCGATACCGCCCGAAGAATCTAAAATGCCGTTGCGGTCCATGATCCCCATAAGGCCGTCAGTAGCGCGTCCCTGTGACGGATTTCGCAAAAGACGAGGGCGGTCATGCAATGCGGACTCACGGCGATTCAAGCGAGAATTCGGGCGGCGTTCAATCCCGGCCAGCGCCGTGCTTAACTCCCGCGACATACTGCCCAGCGAATTGTCTTCCCCATCGGATGATTCCACCCAGCTCACAGCGCTTGGCTGCTCCAGATGGTCAGTTGCTGTCGTAGAAGCTTGCGTGCTCGAATGCTGGATTTCTTCATCTTCTTCCATGATGGTATACAAAGCACGATCAGCCCAGGCTCGCTCGATAAAATCCATGCCTAGCTCCCGTTTTAGAAGCGCCCGCCGGTTTCAAATCACGGGATATTGCGGAGTCTAGCTTACGAGAAGCTGACGATCGCGACGAGAGTACCCGCGTCAGGGTGTGGTACGCGTCATAAGCCCCCCAAGCTCGCCGAATAGCAACTATGGATATCAGTGTGAGAAAGCTTGGAAGCTCGAGATTTCCAAATGCAGCAAGGCCACAGCATCCTTTCTCCAGTTCGGTTGGGTGGCCCCTTAGCAGAAAGTAACGCGTCCCGGCTAAGCTACCATCAGCCTCGCGTCATTTGCCGGCCACTGAGGCCGCCTTCTTCCCGTTTCAGTCCTGAGACTCGACCCGCACCGTCGTCTGGACAGCGGGAGCACGGGCTCTTTCTCCGTCCATGCAAATACCTAACCAACCAAGAGCCACTGATCCGTACGAGTGGAAATCAAGCAGCTAGGCCAAGCCCGCGCCAATAAGACAAATTGAGCGATATCGATCAGGCAGCGCTCGAAATCCAGTTCAAAAGAGCTGTCTTCGGTTTGGCGCCGACCGAGAAATCGGCCACCTCGCCGCCCTTGAAGATCGCGAGCGCCGGAATGGAGCGCACGCCCAATTGGGCGGCGAGTTCCGGGTTTTCATCGATGTTGAGCTTGGCGACCTTGATCTTGCCTTCCATCTCGACGGAGATTTCCTCGAGGCTCGGAGCCATCATCTTGCAGGGATCGCACCATTCGGCCCAGAAATCGACGACGACGGGTGCTGCGGATTCCAGAACTTCCGACTGGAAGTTATTGATATCGACTTTCACGGTAGCCATGGCTACTCCTTTGACCGAAGAAGATGTTGAACCACATGTGACGGTGCGGTGCAGAATTTTTCAATTATCAACCCGACGCTCTTTGGGACATAGGGAGCGTTGCCCTGCGATGCCAGGAGCCTACCTCCTGGACCACATCCCCGACCTTCCTCCCTGCTACAGCCCTCCGTGGTTTCCTGCCCACAGCGGATCCTTTCAAGGCCATAAGCATAGACCAAATTGAAAACGCCCCAGCAGCTGTTCGCCGCGTCAAGGTTCGCAAAATTTGCGGCGCTCGAAGTCGCCACCGGAAAGATCATCGCGACGCATTTCAAAACGCCGGCGCCGCGTCGAATTTCTCGACTTCATGAACAGCGTCACCGCGGCTTTTCCGAACCGGAAGCTTAACGTCATCCTCGACAACCTCAACACCCACAAGAAGAACGAGCATTGGCTCAAGGCCCACCCCAACGTGGAATTTCATTTCACGCCGACAAGTGCGTCCTGGCTCAATCAGGTCGAGGTGTGGTTTTCGCTCTTGCTGGGGCAGTCGCTTAGCGGCACCTCCTTCACCAGCCTCAAGCAGCTGCAGGATCACATCGAAGCTTACGTCAACGCATACAACGAGAGCCGAGCCCTTCGTCTGGACCAAGAAAAAGGTCCGTCAACGCCGTTTCAAAGGCCGCCGTATCACTCAGCTCTGATTCCAGGTACTAGAACTCGTACTTGCGCAGATCGTGGAGTTAGAACTTGAACGTGATGCCGTCGCAGAACCGATGCCCCGGACCATGCCGGTAAAATGATCCAGCAACTCATCAGTCTGCGCGGCATCGGTGTGCAGAGTGCAACCGTGCTGGTGCGAGAAGCCTTTGTCCGACGCTTCGCTAATGGCAAGGCTGAGTGAAAACAATTGGTGTTGCGACGACCGTTTGAATCCGCCCTATGCGCAGGGTGAAGAGCACGCCAATTGGCCGAGGACATTTCAAAGCAAACAAGTAGCGTTCAGAACACGCTACATCAGTCGAAATACGATACGAGCTATGGCGGAATCTGGGTGATGACGGCCTGAGAAGGGCGGCGTATCGAGGCGGGTAACCAGCCAGCCAGAACCTCACATGGGATGGTTCGTGTCAAGGCCATCAATCGCAATGCATCAGCAG
>NZ_JBVAPG010000316.1:0-4179 GCF_055413685.1 Bradyrhizobium sp. LeoA1Lang
ACGCACGGGCTTGGACCTGGATAGCGACGCTTCGGAGGGACTGCTGATGCATTGCGATTGATGGCCTTGACACGAACCATCCCATGTGAGGTTCTGGCTGGCTGGTTACCCGCCTCGATACGCCGCCTATCTCAGTCCGTCATCACCCAGATTCCGCCATAGCTCCTTGAGCTGCCTCGACGAGCGTCACCGAGACCCCATCGTAAGACACGCCCTTCAAGCTATTTGCGACCAACTCCTTGATCTTCGGTACGATCTGATCAACGGCAGTACCAGGCTTATAGCGGACCAACACAGCAGCAGTTGAGGGAACAGGCGGGACGCGATCGTCGATCGTATTTTCGGGCAGGACGGCATGGACCCGGGCACTGAACACGCCATCGATCCTGGAGAGCGTCTCCGACAATTCTTGCGTCGTGCCATGGATAAATCGCACACGCTCCTCCGTTGGCGATGACAACATACCCTCTTTCTTAAAGAGGGTGCCCAAGTCGGCAAGCCGATCGCGAGGCAATCCGGCGCCATCCAGTACACTCATGGCACGCGGCACGTCTTTCGTCGGAACAATCAGCGAGGCTGCTCCGTTATGCTCCGCCACCCGCTCGCCATCGATGCCGTGCCGCATCAGCAACGCGAGCATTTCGTTGGCGTCATGCGCCGGAAGATTACGATAAAGCTCGATCTTTGCTCCGCACCCCGCCAACGCGAACGTCACAAAAAGAATCAACGCGCGCTTCAACGCCAACGCCACACTCGCATAACTGTTGTTCACTGGCTCTTCAGGAGAGTATCAAGGCTTTGTACGGCCTTCCCAACCACCTTCGACGCGATGTCGCATTGCAGCGTCAGGGCTGACAGGGTGGATTGCGCGCTCAGCCACTCAGTCGAACTGAACTCGCCGGCGGCATAGCTTTCCGCGACCCCGGCCGCGACTTTCGCAGCGTCGCCGAAAGAGGCGCTTAGCTTCTCCATCCCACCGAGGATATCGTCAGCTACCCGGACACGACCAACCAACCCCTCCTCGGTTGGGGCAAGACCATTGACCACTGCGAGATCATCATTCGATGACGATAGCGCTGGCCGATCGAGCGCCGAACGAAAGGCCTCGACCGAATCAGCCGGCGCCCTTGATGCCACCGGCCTCCCGGTCACTGGCGACACAGCCTCAAGTAGCGCCACGATCCCATTCACACCGCTCATTGATACTGAACCTCCTGATCTACCTTCGCTGCACTCCCTAACGCCGCAACAAGCCCGTCGAGCGCCTGATCGTCGCAAGGAAGACGCCGAAGCACAGCATCCCGCTCACTCAAGCGCCCAACGACTCCAAGAGCCAGCGCCTGGAATGCCATTCCATAGGGATCATTCGCGCGGGCAAGAGGATCGAGGCGCTCCAGCGCCGCCTCAACGTCGTTTGCCGCCAGATCGACGAGCACGCAAGCAATGACGGCCTCCCGACCGCCTGGGGCAACCACATCGATTCCCCTGGCAATCCGCCTCGCTCGCTCCACGTCGTTTTTAACACAAGCCAGAAACGCAACCTCGGTCAGGCGCCGCAGGAGACGGCGCCGGCTTTCCGGCGCGGCAAACGGGACTAAATCAGACATAACAACGAACAGTCCTTACACCGCTGCAAACCCGCCTCATCCGTTAGAATGCAGAGAGATCCCACCGGATAGCTGCACTTACTGCGAGCTGTTTTGGCCACCACATCTGATGCCGCTGAGCGCGTCATAAGCATTCGGTTGAAGTGCTGCCTTCCAGCATGCAGTCGCCAGCGATTCTAGTCCGCAGCACGATCGAGTGGAAATGCCGTTTGGAGATCGAGGCATAGTGAATGCATATGGACGGTAACTCCAGACCAAACGGAAGACCGCGCAAGAAAGGAGTAAGGCAATGGACACGGCGGACAACGCCGACGCGCTGACCACTTGCTCGCAGAGGTCGCAGCAGAGAGAGTCTCAGGCAGCGTCATAGAAGACATCAGGAGGAGCTGAAATGGACCCCGCTTTTGTGACCACGTGCTTAGTTGGAAGGGGCTGCTCCGTTTGATAGACGGAGCGCATGATGACGACGAAGACGAGACGCACGATCGACGCGGCACTGAAGGCCAAGATTGCGCTGGAAGCCGTGCGGGAGCAGGCGACGGCGGCCGATCTGGCCCAGCGCTATGAGGTTCACCCGAACCAGATTTATGCCTGGAAGAAGCAACTGCTGGACCAGGCGGCCCGGGCCTTTGACGCGGGTGTCGGGCGCGAGAGCGAGGAGGCGCGCGAACGCGAGATCGAGAAGCTGCACGCCAAGATTGGACAACTGACAGTCGAGCGCGATTTTTTAGCGCGGAGGTCCGGAAGATGAGCACGCCGGACCGTCGAGGAATGCTCGATCGCGCCGACATGGCGCTGTCGATCCGCCGCAATGCATGTTGCTTGGTATCGCGCGCTCTGGGCTCTACCGGCCGCCACGGCCGGCCAACGACAACGACCTCGCCCTGATGCGGCGTCTCGCGAGCTGTTCACCGCCTGGCCGTTCCTGGGGCCGCAGCACCAGGCACGCGCGGAGAGGGTGGAGGCGGCCTCGTGTCCCAATGGCTGCGCCACACGATGAGCTCGAAACATGGCCGACGGTGTGAATCTGCGCCACACTCGCGACACCTTCGGCCATGCCTCGCTGACCACTACCAGGATCTACCTGTATAACGAGGACGAAGCTCGGCATGCGGCGATCAGCGGTGTGCACCGCGTTGCAGCGGCGCCGAGGTTTGGGACTTTCATTTTTAGTGCCGAGGCCACAGCGGCTGGAAATGCCCCGGCGTGTGCAGAATGTGTACCAATCGACCTTGTTCACCCAGGACAGGATGCACGGTCAGCCTGGCATTCGCATCTGCCGCATCTGCCTCGATGGCTTGAATGCGCACGCCAAAATGGTTCGCCAGCAAGTCCCCGACGCCCTTAGCGCCGTAACGGTCGATATCGCCATGCGGATCGACTACGCCCACGTATCATCTGCCCTGCATAGCCGCCGCTGACGGTCAGGTCATAGAGCATCGTCGAGGCGATGCTGAGGCCCGGCTGTCCGAGAGCAAAAGTTCCTTGCTGCCGGGCCAGGTTGTGCAGGCGGCGTTGCATTGCCTGATGCGCTTCAGCGATAGCTGGCGACCTCGAACGGCAGATACGGGCCTTTGTCGAACACTACAATCACGTCGTCGAACACTACAATCACGTCCGCTATCATGAGAGCATCGACAACCTCTCTCCTGCCGACGCCGAGATTAACTTCGGCATCCACGGGTACTGGACGGCCCCTGCCCTCGGTGCCCGAGAGTCCGCGGCGTGCAAAATATTAAATCAGTATGGGTGCATCGGCACGAATGATAGGGCCGCTCGTCCCGGCGCAAGCGTGGCTACCGTCCAGGTCGATCTCGGCCAACGCGGGGCATTTGAGCCTTCCCTGAAAGTTGATGACGGCGGGAGTTCGGAACGGCGGCATATCGTGGGATGTGGAAGCGCGTCGGATTTTCCGGACGTCTCTCGCTCGACCCGCCACTGCTTGCTGGCGCGACTAGACAGCGCCTCGGCCCTGATTCTGCGACCTTCATCGCCGGGCTGCGTAGCGCATGCTACTGAATGGCCTATCCCGCAAGTCAGACTGAGAGTCCTTTGCAGCCGAGCCGAGGTGAGCGCGCGAAATATCGACACTGTAGCCGATCGAAGTTCCTCCACGGGCCTCTGCGGGACTGGCATCGGACGAACCACCATCAGCACAGCCTGCGCAAGCAGCTGCCGAGCACCAGATCGCAAAATATTCGTCAGGGGATCGTCGATCTCATCGGGCTGATGCAGTGGGACAATGTTGCTAGTCTCGTTCATGGCGTATCGCTCTCCTTGAGAGAGAGATCCCATGGGGTGGATTGCAGTCGTATGTCTTGCAGAATAAGGCTGCCTAAACACTCATCCCGAAGGTGATCATGCATACGACCGGACGATCCGCCCACCCGACCACCATCCGCACCGATCTTGGCGCGATTTTCGTTTCGTTGGAGCTCAGCCGCTCTAGTGGTCTATCACAGTGATTTTGACTCTTTGGGGGTGGCTGGATAGGCGCGGCCGAGTTTGGCGCGAGCTTTGTCGGTTGTGAACATCCATTTGATTCGGGCTCGGGTTTTATTTCGCCGCCGTT
>NZ_JBVAPG010000317.1:0-4127 GCF_055413685.1 Bradyrhizobium sp. LeoA1Lang
CCGGCGCCGAGGCCTCGTTCATCACCGGCACGTTCCTCGATGTCACTGGCGGCAAGTGAGTAACGGGAATTGGCGCCGGGATCTTTCCTCGACGCACCATCAAGTGGCAAACGATGCGACTTGGAGGCCGCGCCTTTCGAGAAGACTTGCTCGCGCATGCAGCAGATATGAACAATGAATTGCTGCCCTCGGAAAGATCCATGTCAGCTTCTGGCCCCGCAGCCGCCCGGAAAGGGCGGGCAGAGCGCGTCCGCTCTGCCCAGCCAGTTCAGACATCGACCTGTTCTGCTATTGCAAGTGCGTCATCGACCTCTATTCAGAGATAGCGGACCGTACTCTCGATTTTTGTATGCCCCAGCAGAAGCTGCACGGCTCGCAAATTACCGGTGCGGCGATAGATGAGCGTCGCCTTGGTTCGACGAAGGGAATGCGTGCCGAACAGATGAGGATCCAATCCTATACCGGCCAGCCAGTCAGATAGCAGGCGCGCATACTGCCGTGTTGTCAGGTTGCAGTCCGGCCCTCTGCGGCCGGTGAACAGACGATCTCCTGGCTTCTTGCCCGTTGCCCGCAGATAGTCATCGATGGCCTGCCGTGTCGTCTCAGTAAGTTCGAATTTTATGGGACGGCCCGTCTTCTTCTGGCGGACGCTCGCTCTATCGGATGCATAGCCGCTTGGTGCAAGGTCATCGACTTTTAAGGCGACTACGTCGCAACCACGGAGCTTGCTGTCGATGGCTATGTTGAACAGCGCCAGATCGCGAGTCCGACCCTCGACTAGGAGCTTCGTTCGAATGGACCAGACGTGCTTGGGGCGGAGTGGCGACTTCGCGCCAACGATCTTGCCCTTATTCCATGATACGCGGTTGGCGACATTCTCGTTGGAGCTTAGGACATCGGTCATGGTGACCTCCTCAGTTGGTGAGGTCGGTCATTTTCGCGCGAGCAACCGTCTCAACGTATGTCGGCTTGTCGACAATTGGAGGCGAACTTTGGTCCATTCGGGTGGTGGGAGGGCTGAAAATGACCCGAAGCCCGTTAATGAAAGAGCGGGGCGCTGTCCGCTCCGCCGGTCGATTCAGACCTCGACGCGTTCCGCGAAGTCGCGTCGTCCACGTCGCTACCTTAATATCAGGCGGTACGCCCAATTTTCATGTTGCCGAACAAGAGTTCGGCATTAAGCGCCGCCAACGGTTGCGGTCTGAGCGATCGCTTCGAAGTTTCTTAAATTTTGCTGGGTACCTGTTCCGGGCATCGTGACCGGAGGAAAGATATGAATAAGCGGGCCAAACGTGGAAAGGCAGAAGCGCTCGCACTGCCAAGGGCCGCGAGAGTTGCAGTTGGCGCCGTGGCCGTCGCCGCATTGGGATACAGCTTGCTGTCTCGCCCGACGAGCGTGCAACCGATACGGAAGCCGTCCGCACCCCAAGCCCTGGCATCGTCAACTCTGGTTTACGTGGCAACTCCAAATTATGCCTCAGCGCCAGCTCCCGCTCCGATTTCGGCTCCGGCGCCTCTGGTCGAACCACCAAAAGCTGCTGACGGTCCCGGAGCATTTGTTCGGCAGGTGGTTGATTACACCAGCCACCAGACGCCGGGCACCGTGATCATCGATACCAAGAACACATTCCTGTATTTCGTTCTGAGCGACACGCAAGCGTTGCGCTACGGCATCGGTGTTGGCCGCGAAGGTTTCACATGGTCCGGCGAGCAAACTGTGGCCCGTAAAACAGAATGGCCGGATTGGCGTCCGCCTGCAGAGATGCTTGTGCGTCAGCCTTATCTGCCGCGGTTTATGGCAGGGGGTCCCGGCAACCCGCTCGGCGCTCGGGCGATGTATCTGGGCGAGACCGAATATAGAATTCACGGCACAAACAAGCCCGAGACGATCGGGAAGCGGGTTTCGTCCGGCTGTATCCGGCTAACCAATGAGGACGTCGTGGACCTTTATGAGCGGGTGAAAGTCGGAGCGAAAGTAATCGTGCTCCCGGCAACCGCTGCCCGTCGACCATCCCAGGGAGCGTCGCCCGACGCCGCGTTCCGATCGCCGGACCCGGCATCGCCGTCGAACCGGCCCTCGGCAACCAACGCGCAGATTTTGTCATCTGGACCGAAGATCGCTGAGGCCCAATAAGTCAGTCCTCCGCCCTCGGTCTGCAACTGATGACAAGGAGGTAATTCAAGTCCTCGCGTCGAAGTCGGCTTCAAGCCCATCGCTGCCGTTGACGCGGTATAGCTAGAAGTCCGTTCACAGGGACAGACCGGAAGTCTGCGACCGAGAGGCAACAGAGGTTATTGACCCGAAGCTGACGTAATCGAGGAGGCGCCTTGGAGGTCAGCCTTAAATGGTGCTCAGCGGATCCCTGGGCCAGAAAATCCGGTACGCGGCCTTGAACTCGCTAAATCCTGATAGCTAACCGGTAGAAAAACTCGTCAAAGTATGAGGGGGGAAATGTGAACGCGCGACGTGCGCCGAATCAGCGAAACGGATTATTCTCGGTAAGATTGCCGATCCTCTCGGATTTCGCCGACCAGCGGGAACGCCACTATGAAGTTCTGGAAGTGGAGAATTTGGCAGTGGCGAGTTTGGCGCTGGATTGAGCGCGGTCTACACACAATCGCCTTCGTGTTCACCGTCGGCATCATCGCTTGGATCGTGGCGTTTGTCGGTCGCCCCGCGGAGAAAAGCGGCAGCCAGCCAAACTTTGCAGGCGGGGAGCAGCAGCAAAAACGGCTCGCGATATTCCTCGACGGCACATGGAACAGTGTCGATAGCAATACGAATGTTTGGCGCATGCGGGCGCTCACTGGCACGAAAAGCGCCGACGGCAGGCCTCAACTTGTCTACTACTCAATCGGCGTAAACGGGTTCATGGGGGGCGTCTTCGGCAAGGGGCTCGATGAAAACATCCGCCTCGCTTACGAGTGGCTCATCGAAAATTACAACGAAGGCGATGAAATCTTCATTTTTGGGTTTAGTCGCGGCGCGTTTACGGCGAGAAGCCTCGCTGGTTTGGTCGCGCTTGAAGGCATCCTGAAAGCAGGCTCGCCTATCGGCATCGCCGAACTTTTCAGTCGCTATCAGAAGGGAAACGAAGAAAGCATCTGGACGTTGAAGGACAAGGAAGCGGCCGGCGACGCAAACAAGCTGACAGACCAAGAAAGATGGTTGCTCAAGTACTCCCAACCCACGAAGGTGAAGGTCGTCGGCGTGTGGGATACCGTCGGTTCGGTCGGCTTGGCGGCCGGGGATATTCCAGGAATCAGCCGGTCCAAATTTGATTATTACCAGACAGGTTTATTCCTTCCAATCCAGAATGGCTATCACGCGCTTGCCATCGACGAGCACCGTCGTGACTTTGCTCCCACCCTTTGGACCGTCCGCCATCGCAAGGAATCGGGCATAGCCGGCCCGCCGCCGCGCGCGCTTTCCAACGTTGAGCAGCGTTGGTTCGTCGGCGCCCATGCTAACGTCGGCGGAGGCTATGAGACCGACCTCCTTGCCCAAGCTCCGCTGCACTGGATGATGGCGAAGGCGCAAGCACACGGACTTTCGTTCCGTTCGGAAGTCATTTTCGACGGAGACGCCGTGAAAGCGCGCATTATTGACTCGTACCACTCATTCGTAGAGGGAGCGTATTCCATCGTTTCCTCGCCCCTGAATCGGGTCATCGGCGCAGAGCCGGATGTCCAATCGAACGGAACGCATACCACGGTCAACGAGACGATCGATGCAAGCGTTTTCCAACGGTGGCAGGCCGATCCAACTTATCGCCCACCAAGCCTTGTCGAATGGGCGAAGCGCAAGAATGTCGATCCAGTCCGATTGCAAACGTCAATACGTGCTGACGATCCTCGCGTGACTGTGCTCAACCAATAGGGGATCGGGCGAGACGTTAGGTCTGCTTCTGGCCCAAATGGGAAGTCCGCGCGGGTTCAGAAATGGTCTGCTTATCGGGGTAGACCGGAAGTGACTGATCGCCCTTCCAAGCGGAACTTATGACCCAAGGCGGAAATATGCGCTGGTTGGTCTGAAGCTGGGAGGCCGTTACGCGCACCTGGCCGGCGCGTGCAATCGATCATCTGGCGCGGTCCCGAGCGCCCGCGCGGGCGCACGGTCACGAACG
>NZ_JBVAPG010000318.1:0-4127 GCF_055413685.1 Bradyrhizobium sp. LeoA1Lang
AACACATCGATGCCTACGTCAACGCGTACAACGACAAAGCCGAGCCCTTCGTCTGGACCAAGAAAAAGGTCCGTCAACGCCGCTTCACAGGGCGCCGTATCACTCAGCTCTGATTCCGGGTACTAGGCCATATTCGGTCAATCTGCAGCTTGTTCGTCATCGAGCTGGTTCTCGTCATGTGCCGGCAAGGGATCCGGAAACTCCCCCGCCAACATTTTGTCCTTGCTGAGCAGGCCGGCGTCCTCCAGCGCTTCCATATCCGGAAGATCGCGCAGCGTCTCCAAGCCGAAGTGCGACAGGAACCCCTTGGTCGTCACGTAGGTGTAGGGCGCCCCTAGCTGCGGGCTGCGCGGGCCGCTCGCGATGAACCCCAATCCGCGCAGACGGGCGATGGTATCGCGGCTGACCTCCTTGCCAAAGAAGGACGACAATTCGCTGCGATTGATCGGCTGGTAATAGGCGATGCAGGCGAGGATCAGCGTTTCGGTCTGTGACAAGGTCTTGCCATCGTTGCCGGCGCCGATCGCAGCCCGGATCGCCTCGGCGAAGTTTTTCCGGGTGCGATGCTGCCAGCCGCCGGCGACGGCAACAAGCTCGTAAGGCCGGCCGCGCAGCTCGTCGCGGATATCGTCGATGATGAGATCGAGGTTGCAGCCGCGGCCGACGACGCGCGTCAGGACCTCGCGCGTCACCGGGGCCGGCGAGGCGAAGATGACGGCCTCGACCCGGCCCATCCATTCGCGCCAGCGCAGCTCCGGCGGCAGGTCGGCCAGTTCGGTGTCGAGATCCGCTTTCAGTCGCGCGCGCCGGCCCATGTCAGAGCCCGTACAATCGGGAGGTCGGACGGCCGGTGAGCTCGCGCACCGCGCCGAGCGACACCAGCCGTTCGAACAGCCGTCGCGTGCTGCGGTCGCTCGCGGTCTTGCCTGGGCGCGCCGCCTGGGCGTCTTCCATCAGCAGGATCAGGACCATCCTGCCGGCGTCGCGGCCGCGCAGCTTCGGTGCGGCCGCGAGCAGCCGGTTGGCCCGCCGCACGAGGTCGGCGTAGAGATCCGATGCGGCGGCGGCGGCGCGTGCATAGGCCAGCGCACAGGCCGCCAACCAGGCCTCGTTCGGGCCGCCAACCTTGCCCGCGGCGCGCAGATCGCCGCGTCGAACTTGGCCGGCGATCAGCGGCACGGCGATCGGCCATTTCAGGCGGTGGGCGAGCACGATGTCGGCCAGCCACAAGGCCAGCGGTTCGCTTGCAGGGACCAAACGCATGCTCATCGCCGCGATCTCGGCGGCGGCCGCGATCGCGCTTCCCTGCCCGACCGCCAGCTTCACTGCGGCGGCGACGACGTCTACGAACGCGTCGTCGAAGCTCAGCTCGAACCGAATGGGCAGCGTGATCATCCAGTCGTCCGGCACCATGGCGGCGCGCTCGCCGAGATACCGCCAGGCCTTGAGGATGCGCCCGCCCGGGCCGGGGTCATCGGTCTCGCGGCGCAGATACCAAGCGTCGCGCAGCGTCGCCTCGTCCTCGGTGCGGCCGCCATGCCGGGCGAGCACGGCGGCATCGGCGAGCGACAGACGATGGCGCCAGAGCAGGCCGAGCGGGTGCTCGCTGCGGGCGATCGGATGGATCGCGGCCAGCGCCGCACCGGCGAAAAACGCCGCATCATCAACGGATTGCCCGGATAAGGCCTGCCGGCCCCAGGTTGGAAAGGGCGGGAAGGTCGGTGGGGGGTCAGGGAGGGTTCGCGCGCGCGACGGCATGACCAATGGTAACTGCTCACGGCGCTTTACACCATCAAAAGCGCCACAAACCGCCGCGCTTGTCGGTGGATAACAACGAATGATAATGTTGCCTTATCGTTCGTTTTGCTCATGATAGAGAGAATGCCCGATAGCGCCGCCGAGACCTTCGAAAATGGTGCGCCAGAGCGCTCGAAGTCGCCTGAGAGCCCGGCTCCAGGCGTGATCTTTTGGCCGTCGACCCGTCGGCGCCCATCCTTGACCTCGACGACGACGCCTTCTAGAAAATAGCTAGCCTGTCTAGCTAGGACCGTGCAACATGGAATGGCCGCTGCAGGACGCCAAGAACCAGTTTTCCAAGGTGGTGCAGAAGGCCCGCCGCGAAGGCCCGCAGGTCGTGACCCTGCGCGGCGAGCGGGCCGCCGTGGTGTTGTCGGCCGCCGATTACGACGCGCTCCGCTCCGGCCGGCCGACCCTGGTCGACGACTTGCTGGCCGGGCCCAGCTGGGATGACGACCTGGCCGAGGCCGTGACGCAGCGCGCCAAGACCCCCAGCCGTGACGTGGCGTTCTGATGTATCTGGTCGACACCAATGTCGTCTCCGAGGCGCGGCGCGGCTCTGTGCAGGCCACCGGCTGGCTGCGCGCGGTCGATCCGGCCAGCGTTCACCTCAGCACCCTCACCCCGGCGAAATCATGCGCGGCATTGCGCTCAAGCAGAAGTCGGACCCGAAGGCGGCTGGCTATCTGGCCGAATGGTTGCGCAAGCTGCGCCACGACCACGCCGACCGCATCCTGGCGGTGACCGACCAGATCTCCGTCGAACGGGGCCGCATCGCCGCGATCCGGCCGCGCGGCGATATCGACGGGCTGATCGCCGCCACCGCGATCGTCCACGACCTCATCCTCGTCACCCGCAATGTGGGGGATTTCGAGGATACGGGCGCCACGGTGATCAATCCTTGGGAGGCCTCGGCATGAGCCACCCTCCAGCGACCGCTTCGGAACCACTCGCGGCCGCCCTTTCTGACGCGGCTCAGACGAAGATCGACCCAGAATCCTGCCGAGGCCCCCTCCCCTCTCCCGCCATTAAAAAACCGGGCCTGCCGGCACGCCCAGAACCCGATTAGGGCCTTCGGAGCAATCGCACCTTCCTAAGCGCCCTGAGGCGGCGGGAAGTCATTGAAGCCTTGCCATAGTTTCTCCCACGATCCAGCGCCCAGCATGACGAGAATGCGCATCCCGAGTTTCGTGCAATCGTGCGCGGGTGGTGTTATATAGGTGGAATATTGAAAAATAGGCACCAAGGAACTCCGACATGGCACTGAGTATCAAAGATACTGAGACAGAAAAACTCGCACGCAGGCTAGCCGAGCGCACCGGAGAGACGATCACCCTCGCGACCAGGCGCGCTCTTGAGGATAGGGTGCGGCGGGTCGATGCCGACGTGACCAAGGCGAAGCTGCTTGAGGACATGGAAGCCATTCGGCGCCGCCTATCTGCCCTCCCGATCCTCGACCCGCGCAGTATAGATGAAATCATCGGGTACGATGAAAACGGCTTGCCGATCTGATGGTGATCGACTCATCCGCCATTCTGGCAGTTCTTTTGAATGAGCCGGAGGCCAGCGACTTTGAGCATCGCATTGCGGCCGACCCTGTCCGGCTGATGTCGGCAGCGACGGTGGTGGAAGCTGGAATAGGGATCGAATCAAAGTTGGGCGATGGCGGCGGCGCCGAGCTTGATCTCTGGCTGCATAAGGTTGGCGTGGAGATTGTTCCAGTCTCGGCTGGGCATGCCGATCAGGCGCGGCGGGCGTGGCGGCGGTATGGGAAAGGCCGGCATTCCGCCAAGCTGAACTTTGGCGATTGCTTTTCTTACGCTCTCGCCACCCTCACCGGAGAGCCCCTGCTGTTCAAGGGCAATGACTTCTCGCAGACCGACATCAAGGCGGCCTGAAGATGAACATCCTTCCTCCCGGTAGCGAAAACCTTCCCGTCACTTCGGAAGCCGTGAGGGAGGGGGCCGAAGCCGCCTCCGCTGCCCTTCCGGCGCATCTGGAACGGCTGGCCGATCGCGCCCGCAATTATGTCGAGGCGGCGAGCTCGGCCAACACGCGCCGGGCCTATGCCTCCGACTGGAAGCACTTTTCCGCCTGGTGCCGGCGCCAGGGCCTCGAGGTGCTGCCCCCCTCCCCCCAGACGGTCGGGCTTTACATCACCGCCTGCGCCTCCGGCGCCGCGACGGCCGATCGCCAGGCAAACTCGGTCGCGACGATCGAGCGCCGGCTCTCAGCGCTGGCCTGGAACTATACGCAGCGCGGGACGCCCTTGGACCGCATGGACCGGCACATCGCGACCGTGCTCGCCGGGATCCGCAACACCCACGCTG
>NZ_JBVAPG010000319.1:0-4106 GCF_055413685.1 Bradyrhizobium sp. LeoA1Lang
AAGCCTTCGTGGTAACGCTTGTCATGGCGTGGTCTCCAGCCCGGCGCGTCAACGCCGGGTGATTCGAGGTTGATCACCCCGGAGACTACGCCACTTTCAATTCCAACCGCTTTTCGGACGGCACCTACCGCCCCGCGGTAACTCTCAGATACGCCGCGCTGGCCGAGATTGTGACAACGCATATTCCGCAACAATGTGTGCACCTGCCACCCTTGCAGCTCGGTCCATCCCCCTGGCCGGGCCGTTTTTCTCCGGCTATGGGTCCCCTAGCCTCTTCGTCCGAGAACGAAGTTCCTCTTGCCCCTCCGCACAGCTAGCGAAGCCACGCGGAACAGTCCATTTGTGGCTGCGTTGAAGGTCGCACGCAGGATCCATGTGTGTAACGCCCCTGGCAGCTCGGTCCGGATTTGTCCCCTGGGCCGGGCTGCTTCCTTGACTACCGTGTGTGCCATTTCATACACAAACTTCGATAGCGTCTTGCTAGGATGGTGGTACTGGGATTTCAGGGCACCAGTGAAATAAACGCCGCCGGGACACTGCATTTCTAGCCCGGCGGCGCAATTTTGAACCCATCGACGGCAGCAAAGGCGCTGGGCGAGCCGACGAAACCGAGAGAGCCAAAGATCTTCAGCGTGAGCCGGACCTAGTTGTTGGCGACCTGCTTGTCTGTTGTCTTGGTTGGCAGCCTTACCGGGACTCGCGGCGTCGTGCTGACAACCCGCACGCTTCCGTCCGAAGCATGACTTTTGAGAGTCTCCAAAACCAGAAAGAATTTCTCAGCAAGCATGGCGGCCTCCTCCCCTGGTCGGTGATTGCGGAGCAAAGTATCAGCGCCCGCACCGCCGAACCACCACACATGACAATCCCAGAATCCGCCTGAGTCACCACGGGATAACTACGGGAGGCGAGAAAAACCGCGCTCCAGCACCAATTGTGCGCGCACTGCCCCAAGCAACTCGATCGGCTCCCCTGCCGGGCAGCTCACCTTCGCCGCCGGACAGCGCATTTCGAGCCCGACGGCGTATCTTCGAGAGAGTGAAAGCCGCCGCTCGGCTCCCCCATCTTCAAGTAAATTGCCTCTTTTTCCCGGATTTCGTGAAGCAGGTCATATCGCCTCGCTCCGGGATGTCGGAGGGTGCCGGTAGCGGAGGCCAAAACCATGGCTGAACCTGCGAAGCGAATACCGGAATGGTTGACGACCGACATCCTGATAATCGTCGTCGGCCTGGCGGTTATCCGAGTCGGATTCTGGATCGCCCCGTAGCCGCGAGCCACGCGGAAAACGGCGAGCGCGCATCGCCGTTGCCTCCCAAGTCCCCCTCCAAGACGTTGTAGCCGACCGTCACCGACCGTGGTTGTCAGGATCCAGAGCGCTTGCCAAACCGCGAAAGAGATCAGCCAGCTGCGCGAGGCTTAGGCGCACCACTCGCTCGCTCCTCCTTGCATCGAGTCGAGGCAGCCTATTTCCAGCGCATGAACCTGACAGAAGTCCAGGACCACGCGATACAAGCCCGGATGGCACTCATCGTTGGCGCGAAGGCGTTTGACCGGCTGTTCGCCGGCATTCACTTCGACGAACTCGACGGCGATATCCTGTTCGTTTACGCAAAGGATGAGGAAGCCGCGGCTGGGGTCGAGGACAACTTCTCGCTTCAAATTCAGATCGCGGCTTCGAAGGTCTTGAAGCGCCAGGTCAACATCGTGATGGTGTTGCCAAAGCAGTTCGTTCACTGAGCTGGCGCTATCATAGCCGGAGCCGTCTACGGGGTATCATCGCCGCGCGTCCGACCGCCGATTGAATGCGGCCTATTCCAGAAAAATTCCCGGTTGCCTGTCGCGGCCTCGGCATATTGATCTATGGCCAATATGATCGCTTGGACTTGGTGATAGCACCATCCCTCGTGCACACCGATCTTTCGAACCTCGGCCAAAGCTTTGAGGAACGGCGGCTGATCCTCGGCGTCGGAAAAGTATCTCTTCACCACTTCCGACCTCCAAGCACCTTCCCCGCGGTCGGCCCTGGCGCCGCCTTCTTAAGCCTGTCGCGTTCTGCGCAAAGCCCTTCGATCTTCGCGAGCATCCGCTGCAGGAGCAGTTCGGCCGAGGCGGTACAGATCCCCGCCCGTTGAAGCTTCATAATGTCGTTTCGCTGACGCCCGAGCTGGACGCGCATGTATTCGATTTCCCGACGGACGAACTCGAGATCTAGGCATTGAGACCCCGTTGGACTGCAGCCGCTCAAGTGAACAAAAAGGGAACAATCTTTCAAGTTACAAGTTGGGACTGCACCCAGATTTTTGGAGGTTCACATGGCCGACAATACGGAGAGGGACCCGAATGAGTGGGTTTCAGGACATGATCCGATGACCGGTGCCCAGGCATCGTACCTCAAGACCCTTGCTGAGCAGGCGCATGAGCCGGACCCGACAGAGAGGGAACTTACCAAGGCGATCGGGACGCTGCGGGAGAACGCCGGGCTCGCCAGGTAGCGTGCGCCGGCCCTCCTTAACGGCAGGACCCCAGTGCGCGTTGAGGGTCCATCGCCGTGGAAAGGCGACTGCTCCCACGTTTGCGAATCCCTGCCCCGTGCTAGCTCGCAGGAACGCAGGATGAACTGGCTGATTCGTTTGGCGCACCAGGAGCCTTCAAATGCTGATGACGAGGGAGCCGCGCGCGGCAATCCGGACCCTACAAGGATGGGCTATCGCCGTGCTGCAAGAATCCGGCGCCATCCGCGAATGCGAAGAGCATGGGTGGATGCAGGACCGCGCCGACCCGCACGCCCGCGATCGCGCCTTCGGCATGGCCCGCGAGTACCCGCCGCCTGGCGTCTCGTCGCAAACGGCCGCCATAGCGATCGCCGAAGTGCTGGACTCGATCGGCGACACCTGTCCGGAGTGCCCGCCCGACGGTGTGGTCTAACGGCTGCGACGACTCGACTGCGGACCTATATAATCCGCACATGGCCCCACCCGATCCCGAGCAAGGCGCTTCGACCGCGTCCTATCGCAAGATATTCACATCGACATGGATGCGTTCTATGCTTCCGAGGAACAGCGCGGCAACCCGGACCTTCGCGGAGAGCCGGTCGTGGTGGGAGGCTCGGCGGAGCGAGGCGTCGTGGCTGCCGCGAGCTACGAAGCCAGGAAGTTCGGAGTGCGGTCCGTGATGGCGTCGATCACGGCGAAGCGGCAGTGTCCAGACCTGATCTTCGTCAAGCCTCGCTTCGAGGTCTACAAGGCGATCAGCCGGCAGATCCGCGAAATCTTCGCCGAGCACACGCCGATCATCGAACCCTTGTCGCTCGACGAGGCCTACCTTGACGTGACCGAAAATCTTCAAGGCATCCCGCTCGCTCGGGACATTGCCTCGCGCATCCGCGAAACGATCAAGGCCGAGACCGACCTCAACGCTTCTGCCGGCATCTCCTACAACAAATTTCTGGCTAAGCTCGCTTCCGATCATCGCAAGCCGAACGGCCAATTCGTCATCTCGCCGGAAATGGGACCTGCCTTCGTGGAGAGGCTGCCCGTGGGCAAATTTCGCGGGATAGGCCCGGCGACGAGCGCGAAAATGAATGCGTTGGGCATCTTCACCGGTCTCGACATGCGCAACCAGACACTGGAGTTCATGAACGCTAACTTCGGCAAGTCCGGCGCTTACTATTACTGGATCTCGCGCGGCGTAGACGAGCGCCCCGTTCGAGCGAACCGGATCTGAAAGTCTGTCGGTGCGGAAAACACGTTCTCGGCCGATCTAATCGAATTCGAGACCATGGCAGCGGAGCTCGAACCGCTGGTCGACAAGGTCTGGCGGCACTGCAAGTCGACGGGCACTCGGGGGCGGACGGTAACGCTTAAAGTGAAGTTCGCCGACTTTGAGATCATCACGCGCAGCAGGTCCGTCTATTCAATCGCGAACCGCAGCGATCTTGCACAACTCGCCACTAGCCTGCTGAAGGACAACATGCCCCTTCCGAAAGGGTGCCGTCCGAAAAGCGGTTGGAATTGAAAGTGGCGTAGTCTCCGGGGTGATCAACCTCGAATCACCCGGCGTTGACGCGCCGGGCTGGAGACCACGCCATGACAAGCGTTACCACGAAGGCT